>CALRTD020000190.1:0-7945 GCA_943371015.1 Synechococcus sp. UW140
GCTGTTGGTGAGGGAGAAACTGAAACCGGAATAATGTTGGATGCCGATGATCCGCAGCCAGTTCCGTTAGGCCAACCCGTTCCGGTTACAATTGCCTGATAGAAGAGCGTTGAACTGATCGGACCGGTGTTGTAGTTGGGTGATGTGGCTCCGGCAATGGTAAAGAATGTGTTCGGCAAGCCTGTTGTTGACACATACCACTGCAAGTTCGGCGATGTATTGCCCTGAAGTGTAATAAGTGACGTATCTCCGGCGCAAATAATGTTGGGTGTTGACAATGCCACACCGGCAATGGGCGGGGGCCCTACAGAGAGACCAACTGTATCATCGGCAGAAGTAATTGTTACGCAGCCGCCTGTTACGGTTACGGTGTAAACGATGTTTGCTGAACCAAGAATAACGCTTGGGTTCTGCTGGTTAGGTGAACCAATGATGCCTGAAGCGGGAGCCCAGCTGTAGTTGAATGTTGCGCCCGGACAGCCTCCGGTAACGTTTGCCTGCAGCGGAATGGTATCACCCGGACAACCGGCATACAAACCTGCACTAGATGCCTGAATTGTGGTTACCGGCGGAACGCCGGGAGTTGTGAACGCAACAGCCGCCGACCAGGCACTGCCTGTGGTTGCCGAGGCTTCTACAAATTCCCTTATTCGGTAGTAATACGTTGTTCCCGGACACAACTGTGCGTAGGGAATAAATACCGGGAAATAAGGTTCCTGAACGCAGGCTTCAGCGGCCGGGGGGTTCAGGACTGAATGATACCACGGGTTTGTTCCCCAAAGTGGTGAGCTGGGAATCGGCGGTGTGCCGAGGAATGATGTTGGAGAACAAGCCACCTCAACCTCCATCCAATATGGGCCGCAGCCGCATGTGGCAGGATCTGAATCACCGGTAATGGTGATACCCGTCGGTGAAGTTGTTGCAACAACGTTGATAATGGGCAGCGCGTGACAGGCCTTTGCTTGCTGTGCCGCACCAAACAAGAGTGCCAACATCAGAAACAAGGGGAGAAGCAGGCGTCTTGAGGGTTTGTAAGGGTGTTTCATGTGTGTTTTTTTTGCCGATAAATATTCGGTCCGTGCCTTGGACCGCATACCTATAACTACAAATCAACGAAAAGTTTCTGGTTATTTGTTAACAAATATAGAAAAAACAAGGTACAAATTTTTGGCTGAAACCCTACTTTTATCCACACCCGCCTTTTCAATTCTTGTTGAAGCATGCATTTTTTACCCGCATTTGTATCACTTTCCTTTATTCGTTTTAGATAAATGGCCAGAAAAAACCGAAAACAACGCCACCTTTTTGAAGAAATTCTCGAAGTTCTCAATAACACGCCGGGAAAAGCCTGGAACTATAAACAACTGGGCGCAGCCCTCGGAATTACCGATCAGGACGAGCGGCAGGCGCTGATTGTGCTGCTCGACGATTTTACGAAAAAAGGGCTGGCCGAAGAAGTGGAGCGCGGAAAATTCCGAAGCAAAACCAGCTCCCGAATCGTTGCCGGAAGAATAGACATGACCCAATCGGGCGCGGCCTACCTCATTCCGGAAGATGGCGGCGACGACGTATTTATTGCTGCCCGATTCACCAACGGCTCTTTCCACGGCGATGTGGTTAAGGCAAAAGTCTTTAACCGGAAACGGGGCGACGGGCGCGAAGAAGGTGAAGTCATAGACATTGTTACCCGCGCCCGCACTGAGTTTGTTGGCACATTACATATAGAAGCCCGTGTTGCCTTTTTTGTGCCCGATAACCGCAAGCTGCCCGATTTTTTAATCCCGAAAGACAAAATCGGGAAAGCAACTGAAGGGCAAAAGGTCATTGTGAAACTTACTTCGTGGGACGATCCCTCCGATCTTCCGCACGGCGAAGTAAGTTCCGTGCTGGGTATGCCCGGCGACAACAATACCGAAATGAACGCCATTATGGTGGAATACGGCCTGCCCTGGAAATTTCCGGCAGACGTAGAAAAAGTTGCCGACCGCATTCCAACAGAAATTACAGAAGCAGAAATTGCCCGCCGCCGGGATTTCCGAAAAATCACAACGTTTACCATTGACCCGGTTGATGCAAAGGATTTTGACGACGCGCTTTCTGTGCGCAAACTCGAAAACGGGCATTGGGAAATCGGCGTGCATATTGCCGATGTTTCGCATTACATGAAGCCGGGCACCATTATCGACAAAGAAGCTGTTGAGCGAGCAACTTCTGTTTATCTGGTTGACCGCGTGGTGCCGATGCTGCCGGAGATTCTCTCGAATTTCGTGTGTTCGCTGCGCCCCAATGAAGACAAGCTCACATTTTCGGCCGTTTTTGAATTGGACGAAAACGCAAAGATTCATAACGAATGGTTTGGCCGCACAGTTATTCATTCGGTGCGCCGCTATGCGTATGAAGAAGTGCAGGAAATTTTAGAAGGCAAGCCCGGCGATTATCGCGAAGAACTTTTGCTGCTTGATAAATTGGCCAAACAGCTGCGCGATGAGCGCATGAAAAACGGCTCGATTACGTTTGACCGCGAAGAAGTGAAATTCCACCTCGATGCCGACGGAAATCCAACCGGCGTTTATTTCAAAGTCATGAAAGATTCGAATCAGCTCATCGAAGACTTTATGCTGCTGGCCAACCGCCGCGTTGCGGAATATGTAACGCTGCGCCGCAAAGCCGGTGATACTGCTGAGAAAAACAAAAAGATTGTTCACGATTTGCGCCGGCCCTATGTGTATCGCGTACACCCAGCGCCTGATCCGCAGCGCGTAAAAGAGTTTTCTGAATTTGTGGGCACGTTTGGTTACAAACTTCAAACCGGCAACGAGCAACTGATTTCGCGTTCGCTGAATAAACTTCTTGCCGATGTAAAAGACAAGCCCGAAGCCAACATGATTGAAACGCTGGCCATCCGTTCAATGGCGAAAGCAATTTATACGACGGACAATGTTGGTCACTACGGTCTCGGTTTCAAATATTACACGCACTTCACCTCGCCTATTCGCCGCTATCCGGATGTGCTTGCACATCGTTTGCTGCAGTTTTATTTAGATACGGATGCCGGAAGAAAGTCGGAAGAAAATTTGTTGGAGCAGAACGAACTTGAGCACCTCTGCAAACACAGTTCCGATCGCGAAAAAGTAGCTGCAGAAGCCGAACGCGCTTCAATCAAATACAAGCAGGTTCAATTTCTTCAGGATAAAATCGGCGGATTGTTTGATGGTATTATTTCGGGCGTTACGGAATTCGGATTTTTTGTAGAGCTCTCCGAAAGCAAGTGCGAAGGCATGGTACACATCCGCACATTAACCGACGATCGTTACTTTTTTGAGCAGGAGCGTTATTGTATGCGCGGACTCAAAACCGGAAAAACATTTTCGCTCGGCGACAAAGTGCGGATCATTGTAAAAACCGCCGACTTGGTGAAAAAGCAACTTGATTTTGAGCTGGCCGGAATGCCCGCAAAGCCTTCGGGCGGCAGCGGCAGCGGTTTTCGCATTACCGGTGGCTGGGACGAAACCAAGCCGCGTAAGAGTGGTGGTAAAAATGATAAAGGGAACAGGCCAAAATCGGGGAAAGGAAAGACCGGCGGGAAGCGGCGATAGTGTTAGCTTCTTCTGGTTTTTTGCGCTCTTGGGGTGTTTCCTCTTATCACACCAGTCTTTACTTTCACAGCCGTCGGACTCTTTAAGTGCCGATACGTCTTTGTTGACTGCAGCACAGAAAAAAAACCATACGGTCGTTGTTTCTCTAAAGTGGCGGTACAAAGGGCGTAATGTAAACGGTATAGCCCTGCACGGATTTTCAGATTATTACGGGCAGAACACAGCGGGCTATCGGATAAACGGTATTGAGCTAAGTTTAGGTGGCGGAGCAAAGACGCTTAACGGAATCGCTCTTGGCTTTGGAACGCTCAGCACTTATGGTGCTGTAAATGGAATAATTGTTCACTCGCTTTTTACTTCTGTCGGTCATTTGCGGGGCGCTTCGGGCCCGGCTGTTTTTGCAGAATATGATACGCTTGATGGTATCGCTTTGTTCTCGTTTTTTGCACTTCACTATCAGTTTCAAGGCGTTTCTGTGGCCGGTTTTTGGCAAACGGGAGGAATCGGTAATGGCATTTCTGTTAGTGGCATCGGCCATCAATATGATGATGCATTTCGTGGTGCTGCCGCTTGTGGTGTTGTGGGTATATATGACGGTTTGTTTCGTGGAATTACTGTTTCAGGAATCGGTAATAAATTTTCGGGAAATGCATCTGGCCTTGCCTTTTCGGGAATATACAATTATGCTTCACAAGGTTTTTCGGGTGTTTCGGTATCGCTGCTGCGCAATAAAAGCGGGGGGCAATTCAACGGCTTGCAGACCGGAATGTTCTGCCGAGCCGAAAAGCTTGCCGGTGTTCAGGTCGGTTTAATCAATCGCAGCAATCGCATTTCGGGTGTTCAGCTCGGGCTTGTGAATATTATTATTTCTAACCCCAAAGGACGGCGTGTACTACCTTTTGTGAATTGGAATTTTTCGCCAATGAAAGACACTGTTATTTCTCCGCAGAAAGACAGTATTCTTCATTACCTGATATACGGTGACGATGGTTTTCTGAAACATGAATATTTCTTGAAAAACGGCCAGATGCACGGAGCCGAGCGATACTATCTGACAAGAGCCAAAATTGAGAAAGAAATTATCTGGAAGAATGGTAAAAAGCACGGATGGGAATATGATCATCTTGATCCTGAGCGAACAGCTTTGTTTTGGGAAAATGACAGCCTGATCATTTTAAGACATAAAATTGAAATACCTATTAGGGATGAACTCCTTTCGGGAGACTGGTTTCTGGATGAATATAAAAATGGAAGACGGGATGTTTTTCTGATCAGGGATTTTTACAGAGATACGATAAACCACATAGTGAATGACGTTCGTATCGGCTGGCATTTTCTGGGGCTTGCCGGTAGCACCCGGGTTTATGGCTGGTTTGATAATGGACATTTTTCAGGCGTTTATGCCGAATCTCCTTCTGGTAAAAAAAATTACGGCACAATCTCAGAAACAGATCAATCTAACTATATGGTAAACATCATAATCCGGGAAAAAAACCTGTTCGATTATGACAATTATTCTTCTTCTGTTGTATTGGGTGTTATATCACCTTTTTTTCCAAAAACATGTAGGATCTCAATTTCTGTTCACAATACATCAGGCTCTCTTCTATATGCAGAATGTGTGATCAAAAACGACTCCGGCCTTATTCATCCAGATACGAGCTGCCTCTATTTCAATACAGAAAAACACGACCGGGGGCATAAAGCGTATTACTGGAATAACGACTCTGTGACTGGTTACTACAGAAATGGCAGGTTAGCATACCGGCAAATATTATCCACAGAAAAAATAAACGATGGTATTCGTTCTTCTTCTCGTTTTTTTACGAAGTCGTTGACTGTTTACTATAAAAACAAACGCTGCGCTGTTTATCAAACAAAAGACACGTTGCTGATATATAGTAAACGCGGTAAACCGGTTCAGATACAGCTTGGCGATTCAATAACATTATATCGCAGAGACGGAAGTGACTTTTTATTTTACTGTCCGGAGTACAGAAAATATACTGCCCGAAACGGTAAAATAATTGCTGAGCGTTTTGGTGATTCTCTTGTGAAATATGATGATGCCGGAAAGCTTATTTATCACGCTCGTTTTGAAAACGATTCTGTCTGGGTATATCAATCCGGCGACACCAATACATTTATTTCCGGACATCTCTTTTCTGCTGGCGAAATCTTCGATATAACGGAATTTAAAGAAATTCAAGGCGAGGCCGATATGGTATTTCTATTGCTGCACAATGAGGAAGTTGAAAGCTGGATTGGAACACATTCTATGCGTTTCTACTGGGTAAAAGAGTTTCTGTTTCGCTACTTTGATTGGCCGTCCGCAACTTTTAATCCTCGGGAATGATCATCCGGAAAACAAGGGCGTTCCTAATCGAAGGCAAAATGAGGAAGAGCTTCCGGAGAATTTATATTTTCGGTTTTTTGTGATTGAGCGGCAATAACATCCTTTTTGTAACTTGCCCTATAAACCCCGGATTACATGAAAAAACTTACTCTCGTTTTCTTTGCTTCGTTTTTGTTTGTGTATGGCAAGGCGCAGTATGTGACGATTCCGGATACGGCATTTGTACAATATTTACAGCAGCTTTATCCGAATTGTATGAATGGTAACCAGATGGATACAACTTGTCCTGACATTATTCAGGAACAGAGTATTTATCTGCCTCCATTTAATTTTAGCGATGCTTACGGGATTCAATTTTTTGATAGTGTGTCCTTTCTCTTTTTTGATCTCATGGATTCTTTACGAACTATTCCTGCATTTCCACCTAGACTAAACTGGCTGATGATATGGAATTCACCTGTTTTGGACAGTCTTCCTCCGCTTCCATCATCTCTTACCACGTTATCTATTATTGTTAGTGATATTCGCAATCCTCCGGTTATACCCCCCGGAGTGACAAGCCTGCAGTTCGATCAAAGCCCCTTGAACAATGCTCCAAACTTCCCGGCTGGCTTACTTAGTTTAAATTTGAATGGCGACTCTTTGTTATACATACCACCTCTTCCGCCACAACTAACAACCCTTTCTATTCAACACAATCAACTCTCTTCACTTCCTGCGATTCCGGCATCTTTAACCCTGTTGCGTTTTGACTTTAACAGGCTTAACACGCTTCCGGCATTGCCGAATATGCTGCGTGAACTTACTTTTTCGAATAATTTGATTTCGTCAATTGACAGCTTTCCCGACAGTTTGCAAGTACTTAACTGTAGAAATAACCTGATTACCTGTTTTCCTTTACTTCCTGATTTCCCAGGATTTAATGGTGCTGTTTCTGGCAATCAGAATGCCTGTTTGCCCAACTATACTTCGTGGATGCTGCCTTTTGATCCTCTGGCACTATCAATTCCTCTTTGCAGCCCGGCCAACCCTTCAGGATGTCCGGTTTCACCGGGTATTTCAGGAAGGGTTTATAATGAAATTATTACAAATTGTGTTGCAGACAGCAGCGAACCTCTTCTTTACAATATCCCTTTTTGTTTATATAATTCTGCGGGAGTGCTGCTCGAACAAACGGGCTCCATGAACAGCGGAAGTTTTATGTTTACTCCCGATACTGGCAGTTATGAAATACGCCTCGACACATCTTCATTTGCTTTGGCATCTGCACTTTGTCCATCAGGAATTTCACGAAGCGTTACACTTAGCACCTCCTCTCCTTCTGCTTCAGTACTGGATTATGATTTGCATTGTCTGAATGGTTACGACCCGGGTATTCAAAGCATCGTTTATTCTGGCCTTGTTTTTCCCGGTCAGCAGCATACCGTTATTTGTTCTGCTGGCGATTTGCTGAAACAATATCAACTGAACTGTAGCTCGGGCGAGTCTGGGCAAATTGTGCTTTTTGTTTCTGGTCCTGTTGCTTTTCAGGGTCACGTTCCGGGTTTCCCTGTTCCTCTGATTTCGGGAGATTCACTTATTTACACGGTAACGGATTTTGACAGTTTTTCACCCTTACAATACATCGCTTTCAATCTCGAAACAGATACACTGGCACAAATTGGTGATACAGTATGCATACAGGCAACAGTTACAGGCACAGGCAACGATCTTACGCCGTCTAACAATACCCTTAATTTTTGCTACGGCGTTTCCAACTCATACGATCCAAACAAAAAAGACGTTTTCCCCTCTTTTGTCTCTCCTGGTTACACAGACTGGTTTACATATACCATTCACTTTCAGAACAACGGCAATGCACCAGCCATCAACATTGGAATCGCAGACACATTAAATTCGCTTTTCGATCTTTCTTCGCTTGAATTTATGGGTGCGAGTCATACTTACAATTACTCTGTTCGCAACAGTCGTTTATGGGTTCACTTCCCCAACA
>CALRTD020000191.1:0-7932 GCA_943371015.1 Synechococcus sp. UW140
GAATACAATACACCGGAACAAAAACACGAAGATTTCAGGTTATTTGTTCTCTTAGCATTGCATCATCGGGAAATAATAAATACTATTCCTTTTACATTTATAAGAACGGCGTTCAATTACCGGAATCAAGACAAGCACTAAAACTAGGCGCCAACGCCGACAAAGGCTCTGTAACACTCTCATGTACAGTTGAGCTTGATGCCAACGACTACATTGAGGTTTGGGTTGAGAACAATACCGATGCAACACCGCTGATTGTAGAAACGATGAATTTTGCATTGAAATAATCAGCTCCCCATTCCACTTTCTCATTCCTATTCCTTTGTCTATGAAAACTGAAAATCGTTTCATCATCTGCATTGTATTGCTTTTGAACATCACTGCCAGCAGTCAGAATCCAATTGTCAATCACAGTGGCAGCATCTACATTCACACGGGTGCTCAAATGGCTGTATTTGGTGATTTTTCTAACAATGGAGTAATTGTTGACTCAGGAAACGTTGTACTGTTTTGTGGATCAGCAGCCCAATCAATTGGGGGTTCATCACAAACTGTTTTCAGGAATCTTGCAATCACAAACGCAAGCGGTGTGAGTCTTTTTCAAAATACATCTGTTTCAAGCACATTATCACTAAATAGCGGTGCGTTATTCTTGAACTCACGCACTCTAAGTATTTTTTCAGGATCTGTATCGGCAATAACACGCGCTACCGGTTATATCGTGAGTGAACAAAACAATAACAGCGGAATTATAAAATGGAATATCGGCAACACACCGGGTGCACATATTTTTCCGTTTGGCAATGGTGTTGCCGATTATATTCCGGTTTCAGTCACCGTAACATCCGGAAATATTGGTAACATCAAAATAGCAACCTATGCCACGGGGTTTAACAATCTTCCTTTTCCTGTAACACCCGTTGCCGTTACTAATCTCGACGACATTAATGGCAATGACAATAGTGCAAATACCGTTGACCGTTTTTGGCAAACAGATATTGAGGGCGCTGGTGGTGTGAGTGAGATTTCATTTACTGCCTCGCCCACTGAAATCGGTGCACTAACACTGCTTAAAGCACAGCAATGGAATGCAGTAACCGGAGGGTGGGATTTACCATCGCCGGCACAAAGTTCATCAGGACAGACGGTAACCGTAACAGGTGTTACCAACTATACACCGTGGGCCATATCGGGTAATGGTGTCGCTCTGCCAATTCACCTGCTCTCATTTACAGCTACTGCAGTTCAAAATACGTACACTGATATTCGCTGGACAACAGCTTCGGAAACAAACAATGATTACTTCATTGTTCAGAAAACCCGCGATGGTATCAACTTTGAAACTGTTTGTTTGGTAAATGGGGCGGGAACAAGCTCAACTGAAAACAGTTATCAGGCCTTTGACTATACTCCATACATGGGTACTTCCTATTACAGGCTAATTGAAGTTGATAACAATGGTTTGCATGCTCCCGGTAACTATGCAATGGTAGATTTTTCAGCAGTGGTAAAACCCAGTGCTGTAATTTATCCGAATCCGGGTAATGGAAATGCTGTTTTGGTAATGAATGGTGTTGCTGAGCAAGAGGTACGTATTATGATGACTGATATTGATGGCCGAATTCTTTACACCAAAGAATATACTTCCGAGTTTAGCCATTCTGAGGTTTCTCTCCCTTTTGCAGACTCATTATCTGCCGGAGTTTACGTCATACATATTGGTCTGAACACAGAAAATCTGACGTTGCGATTGATTGTGAAATAAGGCTTACGAAACAAAGCTCATTTATAAAATCTCTGCAGCCCTTGCTCAGAACAGCTTTGAGCAAATTAAAGTTGTGCTTAAATGTTAGCTAGGAACTACTAAGTCAAACACCGTCAACTTATAATCTTTGGGCGAGCTTCGTTCGCGGAAAAACCATTTTATACAATTCACTCCAATATATAATTGTATAAAAAGAATAAATCGGTGAATTGAAGTTTTCGGTCAATGCTTTATTATTCCTGAGCATAAGCCGAAGCCCAAGATCAGCACCAATACCAAACCATCTGAATATTTTATACGATCCGGAAATACCTGTTTCGTATATAATTACAGATTTTTGCCCGACAATGTTGTTTCGACCGCCGTATGCATATTCATATCTCGAATTTCCGAAGCCTAGCTGAAAAGGAATTACACTAAATTTCCAGCGCTTGCTTTTGTAAAAAACAAACCGGATGAAATAGCTGATGTAATCGAGCCGCAGCAGTGATACTGCAGTATCCTGCATCCCAAACGAGTCTGTCAGTAAAACAGGCTTCTGCAGGCTTGGTGTGTGCGTATTGTAACCACCGCCAATGGTTAACCGATTCCCAAAATCAGCTCCGAATTTAAACCCCCAAATGCGTGCATTCTGTGAATTGATAAACGATTTCCGTGTATCAAACATAGCTGTAAATGCCACCTTGCGGTTAATACAACTCCGCAATGTATCCAGCATTTGAGCGCGCATGATTTGCACACTAAACAAAACAAAAAACAACAGAAGTATGCGGAGTTTCATTGCGTTTAAGATACAAAACAAAATTCGGCACAGGTACTGAATTTGAATGTTTATAAGCAACAATGGCTGCCTGAAAACTCAGACAGCCATTGTTTGTTTTATGTTAGTTTGGCTTAGTGACCGCCTCCGTCAACTTCACCTGCCGCCAGAGGAACTGTTTGCGGAATAAAATCACGCTCTGCTCCGGGCTTGCTGTAATCATAAGCCCAACGCTGAACTTCGGGAAGTGCTCCAGGCCAGTTGCCATGTGTGTGTTCCATTGGTGTTGTCCACTCCAATGTGTTTGAATTCCATGGGTTCTGCTCAGCTTTCGGACCACGGAACATGCTGTAGAAGAAATTGAACAGGAAAATAAGCTGAGCAAGTGCTCCAACAATTGCAAAGATGGTGATCAGCACGTTGATGTCTTGAAGGTTTTCAAACATCGGGAATGCTGTGTTCTGGTAGTAACGACGCGGAACACCAGCAAGACCAAGGAAGTGCATCGGGAAGAATACGCCGTAAGAACAAATGAAGGTGAGCCAGAAATGTACATAACCCATGTTCTTGTTCATCTTGCGCAGGAACAATTTCGGGAACCAATGATATACACCTGCAAGCATACCCAGAATTGCCGACACACCCATTACAATGTGGAAGTGAGCAACTACAAAGTAGGTATCGTGTACAGGAATATCAAGGGCTGAGTCGGCAAGAATAATACCTGTAACACCACCAGTAATAAAGGTTGACACGAGGCCGATTGCAAAGAGCATGGCAGGTGTAAACTGGATATTACCTTTCCAAAGCGTAGTGATATAGTTGAAGGCTTTTACCGCCGACGGAATCGCAATGAGAAGTGTTGTGAACACGAACAGTGAACCAAGGAACGGATTCATTCCTGTGATGAACATGTGGTGACCCCAAACAATGAACGAAAGCAGACCAATTGCAAGGATGGAGGTAATCATAGCACGGTAGCCGAAAATCGGTTTGCGGGCATTCACTGAAATAATCTCTGAAGTGATACCGAGTGCCGGGAGAATGATAATGTAAACTTCCGGGTGACCAAGGAACCAGAACAAGTGTTCAAACAGAATCGGACTACCACCGGTTTGCTCTAACGGAGCTCCGTCGATAAAGATGTCTGAGAGATAAAAGCTGGTGCCGAAACTACGGTCGAAGATGAGCAGCAATGCGCACGAGAAAAGAACCGGGAAAGAAAGTACACCCAGAATAGCGGTTACCAAAAACGCCCATACAGTAAGCGGAAGACGTGTCATCTTCATTCCTTTTGTACGGAAGTTGAGAATGGTAATGATGTAGTTAAGACCACCCAAAAGCGATGATACAATGAACAGCGACATAGATACAAGCCACAATGTCATACCTGTTCCTGAACCCGGCATTGCTTTTTCAAGTGCAGAAAGCGGCGGGTAAACTGTCCAGCCACCTGATGCAGCGCCATTCTCCACAAAAAGAGAGCCTACCATGAAAACAGAAGACAGGAAGAAGAACCAGTAAGAAAGCATGTTCATAAATCCTGAAGCCATATCACGGGCACCAATCTGATACGGAATCAACAGGTTACTGAATGTACCCGACAAACCACCTGTGAGTACAAAGAACACCATGATTGTTCCGTGAATAGTAACCAGCGCCATGTAAGCATCCGGGTTAAGAACGCCATTTTCGCCCCACTTATCACCCATTACGGCGTTAATGAAACTGAATGATTCGCCGGGCCAGGCTAACTGGAGACGAAATACAATTGACATTACCATGGCGATAACAGCCATTACCACCGCAGTTACAAGGAACTGACGAGCAATAACTTTATGGTCCATGCTGAAGACGTACTTCTGCACAAATGACTCTTCATGATGATGATCATGATCGTCGTGGCCGTGATGCACATGCACATCGTGAGCAAGTGTTTCGGCGTGGAGGTCACTGTGTTTGTGAAGATCGTGTGCCATATTTTTTTTCTTTTGATCTATCCCTTCAAAATTACAACTACTCTTTATTCAGTTAACCGGATTAAAACGGTTTTGTTGTTTTGTTTAACTTTTTAGTTTGCACCGATAGCTGCTGGTGGAGTACGCCCGTCGAAATATGCTTTCTTACGAGCCATGTGAGCTTTATACTCCTCGGTGGTGCCTACATAAATAAGCAGACCCATGTTCCAATGCGAGGTTCCGCAAATTTTGTTGCAAAGCAGCATGTAATCAAACTTAGCATTGCCGGTTTTCTCACGCATTGCTTTGGTGGTGATTGTAGGCTTGAAGTGGAACCAGGTTTCCATACCCGGTACACAGTTCATTTGTGCACGGAAGTGCGGGAAGAATGCGCTGTGAATAACATCCTGCGAACGCATCCGGAAATTAACTTCCTGATTTACTTCGAGGAAAAGGGTATCGTTTACAATGATGTCATCGTAACCCTTTACGTCTGATGTATCCATACCAAGATCAAATTTCCCGGCCAAACGATAATCAGCTTTTCCTAATGTATTGTCTGCACCTGCATAGCGAGCTTTCCAGTTAAACTGCTGTGCATAAAGTTCTACAAGACGCATGGTGTTGGGAGCCGGCTCTGTAGTTTCGTTCCAGAGACGGATACCAAGGAAAATAATTACAAACAACACCACAGCCGGAACACCTGTCCACAACATCTCTAATTTGTTGTTGTGCGGATAAAAGGTGGCTTTACGATCGGCACGACCATAATATTTCCACGCCATGTAAAACAGCAGGAAGTTGGTAATGAAGAAAACGATACCAATAACAAGGAAGTTGAAATTCATCAACCAGTCGATTTTGGCACCATGTTCTGATGCAGCTTCGGGCAGAAGACGATCCTTATATTCTACAAACTGCCAAATGCAGAACGCAAAAAACAGGACCATAAACGTGATCATGAATGTTCCATTCATGCGGTTGTCACGCTCTGTTACTTTGTTCGGATCTGCTCCCTTGAGTTTTGTGGATAATTCCACAACCCGCACCAACTGCCATACTGCGGCGGCACCAAGAATGAGGAGAGCGTATGTTAAAATACTCATAGCACGTGTTTATATCAGGTTCTCTGCTGTTTCGTATTGGATCAGATGTGGTGATGCAAGCTTTCTTCGAGGAAAGGATGTCCTTTCTGGAGCAACGGCGCCTGTGAAAGCGAGCGGAAAATCCAGAAGACAAAGAAACCAAGGAAGAACAGGAACATTCCAATCTCCAAACCGCCAATATTCCAATGCTCACCTACTGTGCCCGGCATTACGAGCAGGAAGGTATCCGTCCAGTGGAAGAAGAAAATCAACAGACCGGTAAAGAGCAGGAATGATTTGTTGCGTTTTGCATCACGAGACATAAGAACAAGCATCGGGAATGCAAAGTTTACAACCATAGTAATCCAGAACAAGCCGCGGTACTGCTCCCAACGCTGTGCAAAGTAAACTACTTCCTCACCGATGTTAGAATACCAGATCAGCATAAACTGTGAGAACCAGAGGTATGTCCAAAGGAAGCTTACAGCAAACATCCATTTACCAAGATCGTGTACGTGGCTCGGATTCACGAACTCGAGCTGATCGCGTGATTTCAGGTGAACAACCATAAGGTTAAACACGATGATTGCTCCAATCCACCAGCCGGCAAAGTTGTACCAGCCAAACAGTGTGCTGAACCAGTGTGTGTCAATAGACATGATTGCATCCCAGCTGTAAACCGATGACGTAAAGCCAAAGAACACAAGGAAAATGGCAGCATTGCGGATGTTTTTCTTCCAGTTGCCGATCATGTCGTTGCCGCGGAGCATATCGCCCTGCATGCTGTTTTTGCGTGACCAGCGCTGGTAAATTACCCAGCCAGCCATGAAAATAAGGATACGGCCGTAGAAGAACAGACGATTGAAATAAGGCTCTTTGTGCGCTATAATTTCATCGTATTTCGGACTGGCTTTGTCATAAAGATCACCGTCCATCCAGTGGTAGAGATGGTGCAAGTGTAAATCACCGCAAACCATAACCAGCAACACAATGCCCATACCGATCGGCAGGAAAGTAGCTACAGCGCTGAAAATGCGAAGGAAAACCTGACTCCAGGCAGCCTGAGCAGCAAAGTGCAGCGCATAAAAGAATATCGCTGCAAGGGCAATTCCGCCAAAGAAATAGCCATTCACGAGCAGGTTAGCCCAGAAACGCTGTCCCCAGCCTGCATGGTGATCTTCGTGGCCGGCAGCACCATCATGTGCGGCAGCATGATCGCCGCCAAAGGTGTGCCAGAGGTATCCGGCAAGAATGAGCAACAAACCCAAACCCATCAGAACGATGAGATTTCGGCGGCTCTTTGCCGTAAAATTATACATGAGATTACTTTGATTCACGTGGCTCATAGTGTATGCAATAGCGGTGAATTACTTCTTAGGTGTGTTTGCCGCAGCGGTAGCAGCAGTATCGGCTTTGGGGGCATTAGCTTCCGCAGCAGCTTTATTGTAGTCTTCGAGCGATTTACTGCCACGACCGAGGTACTGAACATACAGTGAAACCTGCATGCGTTCCTCAGGACTGAGTTGTGATGCATGTGAACCCATTACACCCTTGCCATAAGTAACCACATGATAGATGTGTCCTTCGCTCAGGTTGTTTTCCTGCATACGGGTAATGTAACTCGGCGGCTGGTTCGGGTACTTCTCACTGGTAACCAGTGATCCGTTGCCGTCTCCTTTTGCACCGTGACAAACAATGCAGTAACGGGTGTACAATTCTTTACCTGCTTCTTCGTTGGCTTTGTCGCGCTTAATGTTCAGCGAATTATAGGTCCAGAACATCTTGGCAAGACTATCACCTTCGGCAGAATTGGCATACGGAAACGGTGTGAATCCGCGCGGAATAGAGCCTTCAGCAGGCAAACGGTTCGAGAGACTGTCGCCGGTTGCGGTGTTAATGTACATCCCATTGGTTTCGGGACCGGGTGAGCGGTACATGTCTGGCATAAACTCAAACCCGGGGCTGTCCGGATTGCTTTTTACGCAGGCGCTCAGCAGCGATGCGGCAGCAACAGCTACGGCACCGAAGGCAAGCAGGGTATTGGTTCTTTTTTTCATCACTCGTTGCGTATCGCAGTGGTTCAGATCACGTTCACTTCTTCGGCGCCGCTGGCTCGCATCATTGATACGATTTCAGCTGCTTTTTCTTCTTTCGCCTCAATCACCATCATAAACTTATCGTCGGTGGTGCGAGGATCAGGGTTCTTTTCATGAACACCGGGCAGTGTCCAGTTGCGCAGCAGGTAGGTAATTGCCATGCCGTGACCTGCGCAAAACACTGTTAACTCGAAAGTAACCGGAATGAAAGCCGGCCAGTTCATGAAATAATAAAAGCTGGGCTTGCCGCCAATGTCTGTCGGCCAAT
>CALRTD020000192.1:0-7931 GCA_943371015.1 Synechococcus sp. UW140
CAAGCACCTGCTTTCTCACCCCGATCCGGTTGCAGAATTTAACCGGCAAATAATAGAAGCCACGGCCGATTACTGTGTGGCGTACAAACCCAATCTCGCATTTTACGAGGCCGATGGCATTAAGGGGTTGCACAGTCTTGACGCAACCATGAAATACATTCCCGATACACATTTTACCATTGCAGATGCAAAGCGTGGTGATATAGGAAATACATCGGCAATGTATGCGCGTTCGTTTTTCGGGCATTATGGGTTTGATTCGGTTACTGTTGCTCCGTATATGGGCAGTGATTCGGTAAAACCATTTTTGGGCTATGAAGGTAAATGGGTAATCCTGCTGGCGCTGACCTCAAACGAAGGTGCAGCAGATTATCAGTTGCAGCGGCTGGAAAGTGGTGAAATGCTGTATGAGAATGTGCTTCGTACATCGCAGCAATGGGGTAATGCTGATAACATAATGTATGTTGTTGGAGCTACCAAGGCGGATAAGCTTGCGCATGTCCGCAGCATTGTGCCCGATCATTTTTTGCTTGTGCCCGGCGTTGGTGCGCAGGGCGGAAGTCTGGCCGAAGTAGCAAAGTACGGTATGAATGATCATTGCGGTTTACTGGTTAATGCCTCCCGCAGCATTTTATATGCCTCACAGGGCGAAGATTTTGCAGAGAAAGCAAGAGAAGAAGCACACAAACTGCAGCAGGAAATGGAACTGCTGCTCGATCAGTATTGCTGAAAGCGCTGATTACTGTTTGTATTCGTTTGTAATTGATTAATGTTTTGGGGGCTCTTGACAGGGGCTTGTTGAGGGTGTATTTTTGTGGGGTAGAGTTTTAGAATAGTTTTTGAGGTTAGTTATAGTTTTAATTTATTTCAATGATTTATGACAGAAGATTTCCTCCACTACGTCTGGAAAACCAGCCAGTTCGACAAAACGCATCTCATTACTAACGATGGCAGTCCGCTGCAGGTGCTGGATACCGGCACACACAACAAAGATGCCGGTCCTGATTTTTTTAACGCACAAGTTAAAATAGCCGGTCAGCTTTGGGTAGGCAATGTTGAGATCCATCTTAAAACCACAGATTGGCTCAGGCATGGTCACCAGTATGATGATGCCTACAAAAATGTAGTGCTGCATGTTGTATATGACCATGATGCAATCCGCAAAACCCTGCCTGCTGTAGATTTACCCACACTTGCACTGCGCGGCCGCATTCAGGATAATTTATACGCCCGTTACCAGCGGTTTTTATTATCGGAGCAATGGGTGCCTTGTGCTTCAAAGCTTGGGCAAGTTCCTGATATAATAAAAATAGGTTGGCAGGGGCGTTTGCTTGCCGAGCGGCTTGAGGCAAAAGCACAACTGATCCGCACAGAACTTGAGCACACCGCAATGGACTGGGAGCAGGCTTTTTACAGGATACTCCTTCGCACATTTGGCATGCGGGTTAATGCTGAGCCTTTCTCCTGGCTGGCCCGCACCATGCCGTGGTCTTTGTTAGCTCGCAAACATGATCAGCCCGAAGTACTTGAAGCATTGCTGCTTGGTCAGGCCGGGCTGCTTCCAGAAATTCCCCCTGATGCCTACTGCCGTCAACTGAAACAAACTTACAGCAGTCTTTGCCGGCTGCACAACCTTGTTCCGCAGCCCGGCCACAACTGGAAACACCTGCGTATGCGTCCGGCAAACTTTCCGGCGCTTCGGTTGGTGCAGCTGGCTGCTCTGATGCACAAAACTCCCCGGCTTTTCAGCAGCTTGCTAACTTCAGAAACCCCTGCACACGCAATGGCCCTTTTTGCCGCAGAGCCCAGTCAATACTGGCATACGCATTATATGCCGGGCGTTGAGGCGCCATTTTCCCGCAAACGCATCGGAGAGCAAATGCTCCAGCTCATCATTATCAATGTGGTTATTCCGTTTCTGTTTGTGCGCGGTCAGTTGCACCAAGATGACCTGCTCAGTTCACGCGCCTTAAACTGGCTTGAAACCCTCGCCCCGGAATCCAACCAGCTTACGGCCAACTGGGAGCGCCACCACTGGAAAGCCCACAACGCTGCTGATAGCCAATCACTCATTCATCTTCACAACAATTATTGTTCTAAAAAACAATGTTTGCACTGCACTGTTGGCCGCTACCTGCTTGAAGCACCTGATAAAATAAAAACCATGCAACTTGCAGGTTAGCTCAACACTCTTCAGTTTTCGCCAGGCTGGTAGTGTTTAAGTTGCATTATTGTTTGTCAGTGAGCAGGGGGTAAATTATTGGCTGTAAGATGTAAATTACATAGCCAGATGGTTGAGTATTTTGCTCCAGATGTATGTAAATACGATATACTGCCATTGGCTTAATGGATAAAAAGTGATTGCCGGGCAATAGTTTTATCCCAGTTTTGTAAATGAGCAAAACAAATACAACATCAAATTTTATTGAACTTACTTTTTTCGTAAATTAGGGATCAGTAGATTTGTAGAAGAAACAGTTTAAACATTCATCAATGACGGGCATACCAGTTATAGATCGTATTGCATCCTGGTTTGAGCAGCAAGCCTTTGGTGTTTGTGCGTGGTGGGGCAAGAAGCTAGGCATCCGGCCTACCCGCATTAGGATGTATTTTATTTACCTCTCCTTCTTCACCGTAGGTTCTCCCGTGATTCTCTATTTCATCATGGCATTTTTTCTGGAGCACAAAGAGTTTTTTCCATTCAGGCGTAAGCGCCGCTCCAGTGTTTGGGAACTCTGAGTTTTCCTGAAATCCTCTTGCAGCAGGTTTGCTGCCTAACTTTATGCTGCCTTTTCAACAATTCCGGAAATTATACATCACCGCAGGACTGCTGTTGCTTGTAATTTTTGGAGGCGCACTCGGTTTTCTTCTCATTAATCCGAAATACACGTTTGTAGAGGCACTCTACATGACTGTTATTACCATTGGCACGGTTGGTTTCCGTGAGGTTTACCAGCCGAGTCCGCAGGAAAAGATGTTCATTATTTTCCTCATCGTAACTGGTTTCGGTATTTTTGCTTATGCCATTACCACACTTACGGTCTATGTAATGGATGGTGAGTTTGGTCGTTATTACAAAACATACAGAACTGTGAATGCAATAAGTAAGCTTGAAGGGCATGTAATAATTTGTGGTTATGGCCGCAATGGCAGGCAGGCAGCGCATGTGCTTAAAAGGCACAATAAAAGGTTTGTTGTTGTAGAAAGTAAGCAGGATGTGGTTGATAATCTTTTAAATCACAAGCATTCTGATCTTGTGGTACGAGGTGATGCTACACAAGATGAAGTGCTTGAACAGGCCGGGATTCACAGAGCATCAGCTCTTATTACTACGCTGCCGGTTGATGCCGATAATTTGTTTATCGTTCTTACAGCGCGTTCGCTGCGGAAAGATCTTACCATTATCAGTCGCGCATCAGATGATAATTCGGATAAAAAACTGAAAACTGCCGGAGCCAGCAATGTAATTATGCCCGACCGTATCGGAGGTGCGCACATGGCTTCATTAGTTCTTAAGCCCGATGTAATTGAGTTTGTAGATTTTATTACCGGCCAGGGCGGACCAGATATCAACCTCGAAGAAATTACCTACGAAAGTTTGCCCGAGCATTTCCGCAACCGCAGCATTCGCGAACTTGAAATCAGAAACCGCTCAGGCGCAAACATTGTAGGTTTTAAATCGGCAAGCGGGGAGTATGTAATTAACCCTGCGCCCGAAACACAATTTATGCCCGATGGCAAACTCTTTGTACTGGGCACACCCGAGCAAATCAGTAAACTGAAAGCCTTGCTTTCCTGAACTAATCACATACAACCGTGTCTGTTACAACCATACTCATCACCGGAAGCAACGGCCTGCTTGGGCAAAAATTAGTGTACAATTTGCTGGGCCGCAACCGCAGCGGAGCACAGTTCAATATCATTGCCACATCAAAAGGTCCAAACCGATTGAAAATAAAGGTGGCTTATACTTATGTACAGCTTGACATTACTGATGCGGCTGAGGTACAAAGAGTATTTGCTCATTTTCGTCCTGATGTTGTAATAAACACCGCGGCAATGACCAATGTTGATGCCTGTGAGAACAACCGCGATCAGGCAAAGCAGCTTAATGTTGATGCTGTCGGCTATCAGGTAAAAGCTTTGGAAGCATTGCGCAGTGCCGATTACGATCCGCATTACATTCACCTTTCTACAGATTTCATTTTTGATGGTGAAAACGGGCCTTATCGCGAAGATGATACACCCAATCCGTTAAGCTGGTATGCGCAAACCAAGCTCGATGCCGAAAAAGTTGTAGAAGCCTCGGCATTGCGCTGGGCAATTTTACGCACCATCATCGTTTACGGCGTTGCTGATTTTATGAGCCGCTCAAATGTTGTGCTTTGGGCACGCGAAGCATTGAGCAAAGGGCAAAACATAAATGTGGTTGATGATCAGTTTCGCTCTCCAACGCTTGCCGAAGATCTTGCCGAAGGTTGTGTGCTGTGTGCCGAGAAAGGGGCTCAGGGTATTTACCATGTTTCGGGCAAAGATGTAATGAGTATTCTCGAGCTGGTTCATGCCGTAGCCGATTTTTGGCAGCTCGACAAAACACTTATTACTCCCGTTAAATCATCAACCATTAACCAACCCGCAAAACGCCCGCCGCGCACAGGATTTATTATTGACAAAGCACAGCAAACATTTGGCTACACTCCCCGGAGTTTTCGCGAAGGACTGGCACTGCTTGATTTGCAGTTGCAAACTGTTTAGCTGGCGCGTCATTTCTTAGGTCACAGATTTCGTTTAAAGAAAGGGGACAGTTTCAGTGTTGTGAAACTGTCCCCTTTGCAGTTTATCAAAGTCATTTTACCTGCAATACCTGAGATTAGCAGAGTAGATCTGTAGTGCAGCAGCAATTATTTCCAACTTATTTCTCCGGCGAATAGGGTAAAGATGATTTATGTACGATAATCCGCAACTTGCCGTCTGCGCCTTTTTTAAACACCCATGTTTTATCCACCATTACTTCATTGCCTGATTTATCAGTCACCCATACATTGCCCATTGTAATGGCTATTGAACCATAAATCTGAATGCCCTCATTGTTGGCTCCGGCATTATCATAGCGTGCTTTTACCCACGGTGTGAGAGCAAATCCTTTGTCGTTTGGGTAGTCAGCATCACCACCAATAAAATAGGCCAACGCCCCTTTTTTATCGTTTCTGAATGTTTGGTCGCCATAAGCAAGAGTGGGTTTAAAAAACACTTTGCCGTTATCATAATTATAGGCATCAGACAAAACTTGTTCGGCAAAGGCTTTGTAGTCGCCACCTTGTTCTTTTAGACTGCCAATTTTAACTAAAGCATCACACCAGGCTTGCTGTGCGGCGTTTACTTCATCATAAGTAATTACTGTTTTAGCTCCGTCCTCAACATACTGCAATCCCAAATCATCAATTACTTTTTGCACTTCAGACGTTGCTTTTGAAATTTTGTCTGTTGCTTTGGAAGTAATGCTGTCCTTATTCATGGTTGAAACAGAATCGCTGCAGGAAAAAAATAATACTGCAGTTCCGCATAAAGCAATGAAAGTTGTGTTGTTGAGCATATTGTTACATTTAAGTTGCCTACTTTTTGACCAGTGTTCGGCTTGTCTGTTATCTTTTAAATTTCTTTATTTCGCCATATTTTTCTTTTCAGTGGGGGGGAAGTCAACATTGTTCTTACTTACTTGTTCTTGCACTATGAATGAATCACAGCCAATAGACGACTCTTTTGTAAATCCGATTGACGTTAAGAAAACGGCCGAAAATCCCGGCTTGCTGCCTTACGCGCATACGGTTGGCAGCGCAATTATAAAGCCGATAGACAAAGGCCGTACAAAAGGCGTAGCCCTGCAGGCAATGTATGAGCAAACCAACCGGCAACTTGATCAGATCAGGAGACAGGTAGAGCTGCTTATGTCTCAGGCACAAAGCATACACGACAGGGTTGGAATTTCCGAGCGTATCTACCAGGCCGATTTGAATTTTAAGCCCATAATGGGGCACACTTATCATCTGTATGAGCGTACTACAGATGGGAAAGATATACTCTCAATTATTGCACCCGAAGAATGGGGAAAGAACTCAACATATGTTTGGCGGGCAACACTGAAACTGCTGGCCGATCATACCTGGGATATTCTTGAACAAGCCGAATAAAACTAGCGCACGGCAACTATTGCATGCACCGGAATTACCCGCCCGCCTTTGAGTACAACATGCTTATCTGTACAATGCCAGATCGTAGTTGTTACTGAGCGTAAGCCATGCTGAGTTTGGAATTCGATTGTCGTTTTTGTCTTGTACAGGTTGCCGGCAAGCATTGCATTTTTTAGCAACTGTGTTCGCTCCTCTTGTTTGTGAGTTTGAAGCACATCAGTTTTAGGGAAACGAATTTCTGAGAGTTGTTCTTTGCTGATTTCCATTGTCTCCTCACTCTCCTTTATAGTTAATTGATGATACTTAACTATACAAATATGAGGCAAGATTTGAGGTGAAAAATGAAAGCCAAATTAAATCGCCTCCGATTTTTTTCGGGGCAAAATCATGGTTACAACTGTTCCTTTGTTTTGTTGAGATACAAGTTCGAGCGATCCGCCGTGCAGTTCTGCAATTCGTTTAGAGAGCGGTAATCCGAGGCCGTGACCGCGCACGCCGCCTGTGTTGCTGGCTCTGAAGAAACGTCCAAAAACTTTATCGTGTTCACCTTCCGGTATTCCAATGCCATGATCAATGCATTGAAAAATGACCGAGTCTTCTCGTAACCCAACACGCAATTCTGCTTTATGGTCGGGCGAGTATTTGCAGGCATTGTCAAGTAAATTTACCAGAGCAATACGCAGCAGATTATTGTTGCCAACAGCATTAAACAATTCATCTTCTTCCGGGTAATCATCGTAATCTACATCTACTGTCCACTGATGGTCGCGGCGAATTGTTTCAACGATAGATTCATCAACAAGCTCATCAATACGAAATTTAACCACCGGCATGTGTTCAATGGCGTCGGTTTTGGCAAGCGTAAGCAGACCATTGGTAAGCTCTGTAAGTCGGTTAAGATCTTCGGTAAGTGAGAGCAGGAGTTGCTGATATTCTTCAGCGCTTCGTTGTTGGCGCAGGGCTACTTCAATTTGTCCGGCCAATGCGGTAAGGGGCGAGCGAAGCTCGTGCGAAGCACTGGCTACAAAGTTGCGCTGTGCATCGAGAGATACTTCATTGCGCTGCAGCAATCGGTTAAGGGTTATTGCCAGCCGTTCCAGCTCATCTTTTTCTTTACCTGTGCTGAGGCGTTTTCCTTTACGTGTTCCGGGCAGCAGCGTGTTAATTTCGTTTACTTCATTCACCATTCTCATGATCGGTTGCAGCATCCTGCCCGAGTATATGTAACCTGCCGGAACAGCAAGCATAATTGCAGCAGCACAACCTGCCAAAAGAATAAGTCGCAGATAGCGTAATTGTTCGAGACCGCTGTAGTCCACAGCAGAAATTACAGCAATGCTTGGCTTGTTGTTGTGCGTGTAGTTAAACGCAATAATATCTCTCGAATCTTTTGTGCACCGGGCAAATCCATCTGTTTTCAGGGCTTTTGCCTTAGCTATAAAATTGCTGTGTAGAGTTGGTGCATCAGCATCTGAAGTGTTGAACAGAATATTATCACTCGCATCGTGTATTGTGAGATAATGCCCCAGCATTGTAGAGTCGATCTGCTTTATTTTCTGAAGCAGGGCCGAGTCTATTTCATCAACATCAAAAAAAAGGCGAAGTGTGTGAAGTGCTTCATTGTGTAAACGTTCATCAAATTCACGTTCACGGTGGTAAGCAGAAAAGCTGTAAACAATAACAGACAGCGTTACTGTAATAGCAGTAACGATAAGTGCAAAACGTAAAGTTAGCTTTGCACGT
>CALRTD020000193.1:0-7859 GCA_943371015.1 Synechococcus sp. UW140
GACACCCTTGGGAGGTTGTTGAAAATACTTGAATTATCATCATTGATTACAGATAATTATATTTGTTATGATACGATGAGTATTACAGCTTACAAATACGATGAAAGAGGATTGTTATGTGAGTTATCAATATTAGATGAACAAAAAAGATCTTCATTTGATGCTCATTTTTATAAGGATCAATACATTTTTGGAGATACAATATCTAGTAGTTATTACTATGCTAAAAATTTTATTATTCCTTGCAAATGTTGTAGTTTTTATCCTGTTGAAGAAATCACGATTCGTAGAAAGATTGAGGCTATAATCTATCTTGAACCAATTGACAATAATCGATACAGATTAGTTCATCAGGTCTTTGACTTAGACACAGTAAATGACATAGATAGAATAGATTTTTATTATTTTGATAGTGATAGTATGCTTACAGGGAAAGCGAGCTATAGTCCTGTTGGAACATTTAATAGAAAATCTTACCTGTATCAAGGTGAGCCCTATTTTCTTCTGGATAGCTCTGTTTGCGAAGCTAAGTACATGTTTTTCGATAAGTTCTACAAAGTGAAATTTTCGCCAGTTTTTTCAATTCCTCAAAAAAAATATATTGAATACTACAAAGATCTATCCAGCCGGAGTCTGATTTCATATAAATACATGTCCCCCCCTGATCCGTTAATACTTTTTCAAGAAGAAAAACTAGTTTACATCGAATACAAAAACCCCAACTAATATGAGTCAGGCCCCCTATTTACCGCCTCTGGCAAATGTGCTCCCGGCAGATAAAATTCCCGGAGAACTTGTTTTTGTGGAACACTTCACATCCAATATTTGCTTTCTAACATTTACTATGATAAACTGCGTTTCAATCGCTCGTTAGAAGGTCATTCCGGTATTTATGAACTGGATATAGCTGTTCTGATACAAACAGCAATTAATATTCCCGGCACCCAACTGGATCTTTTAATTAATCCGGGAAGTAATTCTGCTTTGGCATCTTTTCCAACTGTACTTCAATACAGATGGGAAATTCTTAAATATTCTGATGCTTTCAGCCTGTCATCTTTTTCCGATACAGCTCAAAGTGTATTTAGTCTGTTCATGGATTTAAGCGGAGCTACTGCCGAGGAACTTTTGGCCGAACTCATGCAGTTCATTCCCTCAACAGATCCGTTATAGCAATTTGTCAACGATTTCAATCAAAAATATTCACCTGCAAATCCACTTCAGGAAAGTAACCCCATTTCCTCAATTACTCAATTTCCCATAAGCAATTGTGCTTCAGCACATTTTAAGCATTAGTCTTTTTGTGTTTCGAGCCTCAGCAAGCAATTTTCGTTGCTTTTTGTACTTTATTTGTACCTCGGCTGTACCTATTTGTACCTCGGTTTCATCTTACTGTTTCCTGCCTGCCCGGTTAGCATAATTACAACCATTTAGAACACCATATATTCGTTTGTAATTGTAACCTCCCCAAACTTAGGACAGGTTGTAAAAGTAAAAAACAAAAAATAGATTTACTGCACTCTCCGGGAAACGGAAACGAGCTCTGCTGAGGAGCAACTCGTCAGGGATACTGGAAGAGTCACGGAGAATAACCGAGAGAATGCGTTGTGTATTTAGCACGACGCATTTCTTTTTAAGGATATTCTTTGTGTTTAATGCCTTAAAAAACCTCACAATGTGCATGTTTGAGTTTGTAAATAGTCAATCCTTAAAATAACCGGCAACTGATGAAAACACGAGGAAAACATCCTTGTTATAGGTAATTAAATCTGCAAGTAATCGAAGAGTTTTGTCAAAAAACTTGCAGAATGTTAAGCAAAAGTCCGATACCACAGCGTGATCTTTTTCGACCCATGCTGGTCGATTTTATTAACATGAACCACATGTTGGTTCACCTCTCAGCAAAGATCGACTGGTCTGTTTTTGAGAAGGAATTTTCTGGACTGTATTCCAACACCGGTACACCATCAAAGCCGATCCGGCTGATGACCGGCTTGCTGATTTTAAAACAGCTCTACAATCTGGGAGACGAGACGTTGATCCCGGCATGGATCGCGAACCCTTATTTTCAGTATTTCTGCGGTGAAATTCATTTTCAACATCGGCAGCCGTGCGATCCAAGCGATCTTGTACATTTTCGCAAGCGTATCGGTGACAAAGGCGTAGAAAAGATTTTTCAGCAGAGCATGCTCATTCACGGCAGGCAAATCGAAGAAAAAGAAATTTGCGCGGACACCTCGGCGCAGGAGAAAAATATCACTTTCCCCACTGATGTTAAGCTTCATGTGAAGATTATCAAAAAATGCAACCGTATCTCAGCTAAGGAAAATATTGTACAGCGGCAGACCTATACCCGAACAGTAAAAGAATTGCTTTTGCTAAGCCGCTTCAGCCATCATCCCAAACGAAAGAAACAGGCCCGCAAAGCACAACGCAAAATTAAAACCATCGCTTGGCGTCTGGTGCGCGAACTCGAGCGCAATACACAGGGAAAATACTCCTCGCAGATTGATTTGTTTAAACGTGTGCTCGATCAACAACGACATCAGGGCAATAAAATTTATTCGCTGCACGAACCACAAGTGGCCTGCATCGCTAAAGGCAAAGCGCACAAACCGTATGAGTTTGGAAGCAAGGTATCGTTGGCCGTGACAAAGAACAGCAGCATTATCGTGGCTGCTGTCAACTTCACTGGAAATCCGAACGATAATATGACCATTACACCTACGCTTGATCAGCACGAACGTCTGACAGGTTTACGTGCACACGCAGCTGTTGTGGATAGGGGTTACAAACAGCGTACGATTGGCTCAACACAAGTACTCAGACCGGACAATGGCAAAAATGCTTCACCGTCACAGAAACAAAAAGCAAGAAATCGTTTCCGCAGAAGAGCGGCCATCGAGCCGGTTATCTCTCATCTAAAGCATCGCTTCCGAATGATCAGAAACTTCCTTAAAGGTGTCGAAGGTGATCAGATAAACCTCTTGATGGCGGCGGCAGCATTCAATTTTAAGAAGTGGATGAACAAATTCGCCACTTCTTTTATTGATTTGTTTGAAAGTGTTGCTAAAAGGATAGCACACATAATGACTTCTTTATTCGGGCTTGAGCTGAAATTTGGTTGTTAAGGATCGACTATTTAGGGCTGGAAGCTCTTGCAGACACTGCTATTAACAAACGAAACTATGCCACACAAGAAAGCGGCTACTACACCTCCGAGCCCGAGTTTGGCAATTTAATTTACGAAGCCCGGAAATTAGGATTCATCATTTTCGGCTACGAAGCATCGGAAGGTAAAAACGGGAAAGAGCGGGAAATTGAACAGGCAAAAAACATTCAGCAGTTTATGCAGACAAATGCAAACGGCAAGTATCTTATTCATTGCGGATATGATCATGCATTTGAAAAAGAGGTACAGAATTGGGAAAAAGCAATGGCCGGAAGATTGTTTGAATACACCGGAATAAATCCGTTTACCATTGATCAGGTAAAATTTACTGAGCGCAGCAAACCCGAGTTCGGACACTGGTTTACTTATGCCACGAAAGAGCAAAACGCATTTGTATTTGTAAATCAAAACAAAGAGGTGTTCAATGGTCTTAAAGATCCGAAGCAAACCGATATTACGGTCATTCACCCCGTTACGCATTACGTAAATGAAAGGCCCAATTGGTTGGTTGCCGGACGAATTGCGTATCGGCTTCCGAAAAAGAAATTCAAAACTTATGCTTTCCCGATACAGGTTTTAGCATTTAGGATCAACGAATACGAGAATAATGGAGTTCCGGCTGATATTGCAGAACTGAATGCCGGTCAAGCTAGCAAACCCTTGTATTTGCATAAAGGGAAATATAAAATTGTGATCAGGAACAGTAGTTACGAAATCATTGAGACATATATGATTTTGGTAAAACGATAGCTATCAATTATATTTCAGTTGCATTGGGTATTTTTGTTGCCTAAACATAGTTGATAACACTCACCTGTTCCAGAAAATAATAATCGCGAAAAAATGCGTTTTACTGGCTTGATTTTACTTTTAATATTATCAGGATGCTGCACCAGGCGTGATTGCGATTTTTCGAATATGCTTGCGTATGCCAACTTCAACAATTATGGCCGCACGGAGTTGAGCAACAGTATGCTTATCCGCTACGATGCTGCTTCGGGCTGGGCGCAGCCGGTTGATACAATTCCTTTCAATCCCGCACTTCTCAATCCTATGGCTGGGTTTTCAGACACGGTGCATTATACTTACACCTTTGCCGTACCGCTCGTATCGCAATATAATTATCGTATTGTTACGCCTGCGCAACAAATTGAAATTACCAACTTCAGGTACTTGACGTTTGAATGTAATTCGTGCCTCCTGCGGCAACAGGACGAAAGTATTCGGCTTGAATCGGTGCAAGTAAACGGGCAGGAGAAGTTAGTGAGCGGCGAACTCATTCAGTTTTTCAGATAGCTGAAGTGCTGGAGATAAGGCCGCCGCCAGCATCTCAGGAGCCATTCCATAATTTTAGCTTTCGGTAACACCGGTCACACCTGAACCGTTTAGGAATTGCGTACCTTTGCCCCTCAATAATTGCAAAACAAACCGACGCAAACTACCATGTCAAACGTCATGACCGATACCTACGGAATTGCAGCAGCACTTGATCAGCTCGGCATCCGCGAAATGAACTACGGCGCATCAACCGGTGTTACCAACTGGATGACTGCCGGTCCGCGCATTGATTCTTATTCACCTGCCGACGGGCAGCTTATTGGCAGCGTAAATCAGGCCACTGCCGAAGATTACGAGAAAGTAATGCAGGCCGCCGAAGCGGCATTCCCGATCTGGCGTATGATGCCGGCGCCCAAGCGCGGCGAAATTGTGCGTCAGATGGGCGAGGAGTTCCGCCGTCACAAACAAGCGCTTGGCCAATTGGTTTCTTACGAAATGGGCAAGAGCCTGCAGGAAGGCCTTGGCGAGGTGCAGGAAATCATCGACATCTGCGATTTTGCAGTAGGTCTTTCGCGCCAGTTGTATGGTCTTACCATGCACAGCGAGCGCCCCAAGCACCGTATGTATGAGCAGTGGCATCCGCTGGGCATTGTAGGTGTAATTTCTGCCTTCAACTTCCCGGTTGCTGTGTGGAGCTGGAACACCATGCTGGCCTGGGTTTGCGGCGATGTATGCGTTTGGAAACCTTCTTCCAAAACCCCGCTTTGTGCTGTAGCCTGCCAGAACATCATTACCGATGTGCTGCGCCGCAATGCAGTGCCCGAAGGCGTTAGCGGAGTGCTCATCGGCAATCCGGTTGGCGATCTGATGAACAACGACAAGCGTGTGCCGCTGATTTCGTTTACCGGTTCAACCCGCATCGGCCGCATTGTAGCCGGAGCAACTGCACAGCGTTTCGGCCGCAGCATTCTGGAGCTTGGCGGTAACAACGCCATCATCGTATCGCAGCATGCGGATATGAGCATGGTGCTGGTTGGTGCTGTGTTTGGCGCTGTTGGAACAGCCGGACAGCGTTGCACAACCACCCGCCGCCTGATCATTCACGAAAGCATTTACGATAAAACACTGAGCGTACTGAAGAATGCTTACGGACAGCTCAAAATCGGCAATCCGCTTGATGCAGCCAACCACGTTGGTCCGCTGATCGATAAGAAAGCTGTTGAAGACTACCTTGCTGCTATTGCAAAAGCAAAAACAGAAGGCGGAAAAGAAGTGGTAGAAGGCGGCGTGCTCAGCGGCGAAGGCTACGAAAGCGGCTGCTACGTGAAGCCCTGCATCATTGAAGCGAAAAACGAATACCATATTGTGCAGGAAGAAACCTTCGCACCCATTTTGTATGTGATGAAGTACAGCACCATTGAAGAAGCCATTGCTATGCAAAACGGTGTTCCGCAAGGTCTTTCTTCATCCATCTTCACCACCAACATGCGTGAAATGGAAACCTTCCTCTCGCACGAAGGTTCAGATTGCGGTATCGCTAACGTTAACATCGGCACATCAGGTGCTGAAATTGGCGGAGCATTTGGCGGAGAAAAAGAAACCGGCGGCGGCCGCGAATCAGGTTCTGATGCGTGGAAAGTGTATATGCGCCGTCAAACCAATACCATTAATTACAGCACTACATTGCCGCTGGCACAGGGAATTCAGTTTAATTTCTAATGCTCAACGTTAAAAATAATTGCAGCCGCAGCAAGATTTATCTTGCTGCGGCTGTTTTTTATTTGAGCCTGTTTTCAGGATGCTGGCAGGATACAACTAAGAATGCTTTATCAAAAGCCTCGACTGTTCGCTTGTCGGATTTAGATACAGCCTTTGATGTTCAGAAATTAGCGTTACCAATTGACACACTCGAACTGAGTTATATATTTTTCGCGTGTGACTGTCCAAATTGGCTTGATGATTCGATGAAGACTCGTTATCACAAAGGAGATCATTCTTTTCCACAACCTGAAGGATATTACCTCGAACCAACATCATTATCGGTCAGAATTGATGAAAGATTGCACTTTGATGGGAATAAAATTCGTGTGATTGGTTATCTGCGCAGCAATCATGGTTTACCAGACACTGAACAATTTATTACGGATCATCCTCCTATGGGTAACGTGTTATGCTATTTTTCCTGGGAGGTGATAAAACCATATTGTATTTATCAGTAGAATGGTGAAAAAAGCTGTTCTGGAAAATAATTAACGTTGGACTAGTTATTATAGTTAAGCACAATAGGCCAACTGTTAATAACATCCTCTCAAAAACAGCAACCGTAATCACAGAAACTAAGTATATAGTAGAAAATTTCCCCTGCGCGCTAATTTTAGAATTACGTATGATTTCAGGAATCAAAAAACGACTAGTTGTACTGCTGCTTGGCGCAGGCTGTTTGTTTACAAATCCATCCAACGCGCAGCAGGCAGAACTGCTCAAGCCCGGAATGTGGCGCGGGGTGCTGCAACTGAATGATACAACGGAACTTCCGTTTACATTTTCTGTAGTGCCGGCTGTGCAGACGCAGCTGATCATTACCAATGGCGAGGAGCGGATTTTTGCCGAGCAGTTTACTGTTTCTGCCGATTCGGTGAGTTGGCGCATGCCGGTGTTTGATTCGGGTTTCCGCTGTAAACGCGACAGCGCAACCGGGTTTCACGGTATTTGGGTTAACCGGAATGGTAAAAACCCGGTGAATGTGCCTTTCCGGGCTGTTCACTGTGCTGTGCGGTTTCCGCTTGAGAAGCCCGGTTTCAGAGGGGTAACGGTTGACGGACGCTGGGCGTGTACGTTTTCGCCCGGGACAAAAGACAGCAGCGCGGCAGCAGGAATTTTTACCTCAACGCCCCGCGGCATCATCGGCACATTTCTTACCGAAACCGGCGACTACCGCTACCTGCAGGGCGATTTCGTGCGCGCCGATGTGTTTGCACTTTCGTGCTTTGATGGCGCACACGCATTTCTGTTTCGCGCAAAAGTATTGCCCGATGGAACTATTCTCGGCCACTTTTGGTCGGGCATGAGCTGGAACGAACCGTGGACAGCGTACCGGGATGAGAATTACAAACTTCGTGATCCCGAGCAACTCACATTTGTTACCGACACTACAAAAGTTGACTTCACGTTCCGCGATTTAAATGGCAATGCGGTTTCGCTGCACGATGCGCGGTTCGACGGCAAAGTTGTTATTGTGCAGCTCATGGGTTCGTGGTGTCCCAACTGCATGGACGAAACGCGCTACTTAGCCGGGCTGCACAAAAAATACAGCAACAGCGGACTCGAAGTTGTTGCACTCTGCTACGAACGAAGCACCGATACGGCAAAAGCGAATCCCAATATTCGCCGCATGAAAGCCAATCTCGGT
>CALRTD020000194.1:0-7838 GCA_943371015.1 Synechococcus sp. UW140
AACGAGCTTCCGTTGCGGGTTGCGTCTTCTACAGTCCAGCCCAAAAGCTGTTCAAGCTGAGGATTGGCCCAACTCAGTGTTCGGTTGGCGGGATCAATCATCATTACAAGCGCCGGAATGTGTTTCAGAATTTGCTCGAGCAAACGCTGACTATCACGCAACTCGCGCGATAAACTTTCGAGAGCATCCGAAGCGGCTTTCAGTTCTCCCAGTACTCCGCTGGCATCAGCGAGGCGAGATGTAAGCACGTCGAATTCAGGTTGGTTTTTCATGGGTCAATTTTGTGCTGCACTGCTCCCGGGGGAGAGCAATGCAACGGGTTCAGCATTCAATTGTTTTCCGCGACTGGGTTACACGGAGTTTTTCATTTGGAACTGCAATTTATGGTAGAAAACGATGATTTTCTAATCATTGTTACAGTTAATAGACCAGTTGGCAAAATTGACTGCTGAAACCTGCTTTGTCAACGATCTAATTGATAACGCTTACAAACAGCTTTTGCAAGTGATTATCCCGCAGAGCATAAAGCGACCTGAAACCAACCTCTGCAATAATAAAGTTCATACCCGGCGAACGGTATTCCTCCTCTATGTGACGAATATCAAGTACATCCAGCTCAGATTTATCCGCAAATCGGATATAAAGCCTTAATGTAAAGTCCTTATCCAGCAACGCCGAGAAATCATTCCCCGAAATGCCCTGAGAAGTCCGCAAGGCACGCAGCTTATTCAGTTTTTTGTAAGCATACTTATAATTATAGGTTAATGCTGAAATATCAGAGAGCACCGCACTTCCGGTAGGATGACTTCCTGCCCCTTTTCCGGTAAATGTTTGTTTGCAGGAAAAAGCACCTTCCACCTCTATTCCATTATACTCATACTGAACTTTGAATAATTCATCATCCGCTTTCACAAACTGCGGCAACACATAAACACGGAATTTATCGCCGGCTTTTGCCGCATAACCAACCAACCTTATCCGTAATCCTTTTTCACGGGCATAGCGGATATCATCAAAACTGATATTCTGAATGCCAAGATTTAAAACTTCTTCGGGCTTGAGGATCAATCCAAATGCGTGAATACTGAGCAGGCAGGTTTTGTAAAGCGTATCGTATCCGGCCACATCCGACCAGGGATCGGCCTCGGCAAAACCGCTGGCTTGTGCATCACTCAGCACATCAGCATAATCGCGGCCTTCAAGCTCCATACGCGTAAGTATGTAGTTGGTTGTGCCGTTGAGAATGCCGCGGATGCTGCTCAGCAGCTCATTATCATAATACTCTTCAAGTGTTCGCACAATGGGAATACTGCCTCCCGCTGAGCCTTCATAAATAAGTGCAGCACCATGTTTTTCCTGAAGCGCATGCAATTCGCCAAAATAAGTAGCCAGCATTTTTTTACTTGCACTCACCACGTTTACACCGTTGGCCAGCGCCCGGCTCACAATGGCATAAGCTTCATCAGTATCAGTTATCATTTCAACAACCACATCAATATCATTACGACTGAGAATGTCTTCCTTGTTGTAGGTAATGAGCGATTGATTAACGGTGCGTTTTTTCGACGGATCTTTAACACAAATGCGTGCAATATCAGCCTGAAATACTTCCGAATGATTCAGCACATCATACAATCCCTGTCCTACACAGCCAAATCCGAAGAGTGCTACTGAGAGTTTATCGTTACTCATAATTTTTGGGATCGCCCGGCGGAAGCGATTTTCAGTTTTAGTGTTTGTTTCATCCTGCCCGCCTGCAGTGATGGTGTGTTGAGAGTAAGTACTGAACTGTTGAGCAAACGGCTCAGTATATGTTGTTTTGAATTTTCACACTTGAATTTTGCTGATCAGAACAGTTGAGGCAATAAAAAAAGCCCTCCGGTTTTACCGGGAGGGCTTCGCTCAACACACCAACAATCAACTATGCTATGACGCAGGTGTTCCCGGATCGATGCAAGAGCAACGACACATATACATGCTTACGCACATAGATGCTGAACGGGCTGCAGAAATAGCTGGTCTCATGTTGAAATCTTCTATATCGGGGTTGCTTTGGTTTGCCGACCAAATGCAACAGTGTTTCTAATTCATAGCAAATATATAGAGGTTTACTGTATCTGCACAAGTTTGCCCATTATTTTTAAGTTATGGTTCAAGAGGCAAAGTCAGAAGCAAACTGCTTGACGTCAATGATAACAATGCTTTCAGGCAATCGAAGCAGAACTAAATCGTTACAAAAAATTCTTGCTTTTTTGTTTGTCGATACATTTATTTATGCTTCGTGAATGTGGCCACTGGTCGGAACAATCCTTTTTGCTGAAGCAATTTAAGTTGCGCGGGAGTTGCTGCCACAATGAAATAATTGTCGCCGGCGCTGCGTCGTGAAAAGGGAGTAACCTGCGAAAAAGTACCGGCGTTATCACTATTTTTCCCTGATTTATCCATGCGCTGCACAATTGCTCGTTTTTCATCGCGGGTAAGACTGGGCACGGCAATGATGAGTTGTTTTTTGCGCACAGAAATCTGCATCACTTTCCAGGTCGAAGAGTCGGCGCGGGCGCTGAGCCACCAGCTTCCGTTGAATGCCTTGAGAAGTGTATCGCGCCCGAGACGGTAGCGGTTGAGCACGCGTGAAACAACAATCATTGAGTCGCCGGTTACGCGTTCTACAGCGCGCGAATCGCCGGCACGGAAGATGAATGTATTTCCTGAACGCGAAATTCCCATGCGTGCGGTATCGCTCAGCGGCACAGTGCGCCGCGAACTGCGGACCAGATCGAGCTGGCGGGGGAGAATGGTTAATGTATCGGTACCGCTCACCCATATACCGCGCAGCACAGCAGGCGACTCGGGCAATGCAGCAGTGCCTTGCGGCTGATCGGTTGTAAAACGCACATCACCATCGCACGATGGTAAAACGGCAAGCAGCGAAGCAAAAAGCAGAAAGGAAAGCAAACGAGTCATAGCCGCAAGCTATGGAAAAATCGTGCCGCATTCTTACCTGGGCACAATTAAAAGCGGCGGTGCTCCTGAACGTAAGTGGTGATGTAATCTACAATGGTCTTTGTATCGGTGCCGGGGGGGAAAAGGCGGCCAACACCCATCTCGCTGAGCTTTTTCATATCGGCATCCGGAATAATACCGCCGCCGGTGAGCAGCACATCATCAAGTCCCTTTTCCTGCATCAGCGCCTGAATTTTAGGAAACACCGTCATGTGCGCTCCCGAAAGAATGCTTACGCCAATTGCATCAACATCTTCCTGAAGTGCTGCATTAACAACCATTTCAGGAGTCTGGCGCAAACCGGTGTAGATAACTTCCATTCCCGCATCGCGCAGAAAAGAGGCAATTACTTTGGCTCCTCGGTCGTGGCCGTCGAGACCTACTTTAGCTACCAGCACTCGGATGGGTCGATTCATCATTCAGCAAAGTTAGAAAAGGTTTACTAAAGGCCATGGCATGTGAAAAGCGTAAATCGTAATGCACTCTTTATTAGCCTGTTTGAACACTTTTCGGCCTTTACAGAGCCCCAGATTGAGCGTTTCTTCAATTCAACCGATGCTGCAATTTTTAAATAACTGATTATTAACTAAATAGCCAAATTTCTCAGAAATAAATACCAAGCAATAAAATAAAAGAAGGCATTAACCCGACCGAATGATTGTTCGGTTAATTTAGTTCAGCATGAAAAAAGAGACTTCTGATACAGATAAAAAACGGGCTATTCTTGATGCCACACTTCGACTAATCAGAGCAAACGGATTTCATAATGCGCCTATGTCGCTTGTAGCAAAAGAAGCCAATGTGGCAACGGGTACAATCTATCATCATTTTGAGAGCAAGACTTCAATTATTGCAGCTTTGTATGCACAACAAAAAGAACTGATGGGACGTGCCTTATTGCGCGGCGACAAGCCGGATGAGCAGTACCGTGAGCGTTTTTTTCGTTTCTGGAATAATCTATACAAGCATTTCATTTCAAATCCCGACGGTTTTCTTTTCCTCGAACAATATTCCAATTCGCCCTTCATCAATAATTCATTACGAGAAGACAACGAACATTTTTATGCACCCGTAGTTGAATTTATCAAATCAGGAATCAGCAGCGGCATACTCCGGAATACAAATCCCGACCTGATGGTTTCTATTATTTACGGGAATATTGTTTCGTGCGTAAAACTTCATCTTTCAGGAACGCTGAAAATGACTCCTGCTCATATAAAACAAGCCATTCAGACGACCTGGGATGGTGTAAAAATAGACTAACCATCATTAACAAAACCGAATAATTATTCGGCACAAACAATTACCATGAAAAACACAGTTCTTATCACCGGCACCTCATCAGGCATTGGCCGCGAAACAGTAAAGTATTTTAGTGCAAGGGGCTGGAATGTAGCGGCTACCATGCGAACTCCGCAAAAAGAAACAGAACTTCAGAAACTGCCCGGCGTAAAATTGTATGCGCTAGATGTAACAGATGAAGCAAGTATTGCAACCGCTGTTTCAGCAGCAATAAATGATTTCGGGGGAATAAATGTGCTGGTGAATAATGCCGGATACGGCGCCGTAGGTATTTTTGAAGCCGGAACAGCCGATCAGATTCGCCGTCAGTTTGACACCAATGTGTTTGGCGTAATGAATGTAACCCGGGCCATTTTGCCGCATTTCCGTGAAAAGAAAAACGGAACCGTTATTAACGTTACATCAATGGGCGGACTCATTACATTTCCGGTGTACAGCGTTTATCATGGCACAAAATGGGCTGTAGAAGGCTGGGCTGAGGCGCTGCAGTATGAATTGCGTCCGTTTAACATCAAAGTAAAAAACGTTGAGCCGGGTGCTATAAAAACCGATTTTTATGATCGCTCGCAAGACTTGTTTACTAAAGATGGGTTGACTGCTTACAAAGCCTATGAAACCGCAGCACTCGGCAACTCACAAAAGTTTGGTGAAACTGCGCCCGGGCCGGAAGTTGTAGCAAAAACCATTTACAAAGCGGCCAATTCAAGCAGCTTTAAACTTCGCTATCCTGCAGGTGCTCAGGCTAAAGCTATACTTATGCTTCGCAGAAGTATTCCGCTGAGCTGGTTCCGTGGTGTGGTACGCAGTATTGTAGAAAAAGGCTACAAAGGTTAATTGTTCTATACCTGATAAAATGACAGAATCAATGCACACTTATTTTCGCGAAGAAAAGACTGAAGCACTTCTATTTCTGATTGTTGGTATTGCAGCAGTTGTCCTATCCGTTTGGGCTTTTTTCATCAATCGCGAACACTTTAGTATGGGCATCGCAATTCCGGTTTTAGTTGTGGGACTGATACAGATTATTGTTGGCGGTGTCGTCTTCTTTCGCACACAGCAACAGGTTGCAGGACTTGAAGAACTTTTTGCTGCAGATCCGGTAAATTTTGCAAGTTCTGAACTGAGCAGAATGATTACTGTTATGAACAATTTTCGCCTCTACAAATGGATTGAAATTGGATTTGTTGTAACCGGTGTTCTGCTCATTATTTTTAATGTGAAAGGACTCTGGCAAGGCATTGCAGTTGGTTTACTTTTGCAAGGCACCCTTATGTTGTGTTTAGATATTGTTGCGGAACGACGCGGTGAAAAGTATCAAAAAGACATTTTACAACTTCAGCAAACTCTTTAATGATGTCTGAAACCTGGCACAGCAATCCTGAACTTCCGTTTATTCACCCGGAAGCCCGCGGCAACCGAATGGTGAAAAACAGATTCACCGGTCTCGAAAACGAAATGCCGGTTGGCTTTACAACTGTCATGAAATGGATGTTTTCAGCCAACCCGCAGCGGAAAGAAAAAAAGCTTGATGCGTTCCGGCTTCCGCTGCGCCCCGACCGGCGCATTTTTGAAGAAACTGCCGACGCTTTCAACTGGCTTGGTCATTCTGCCTTCTTACTGCGCACCGGCGGAAAACTTATGCTTACTGATCCGTGCCTGCTCAGCTCAACCGGATTGAAACGGCTTGTGCCTTCGCCTTTTGCCCCCGAAGAAATTACCGGACTTGATGCCGTACTGCTCTCTCATGCCCACCGCGATCATTTAGACGGAGCCAGCATGAAGCGCATCATTGCCGTTAATCCTGATGCTGTGTACTATGTCCCTCTGAAAACAGCACCACTGCTGCAAAAACTTGGTGCGAAAAATATTATCGAAGCGGCATGGTATCAGCAATACCCTTCTATCGGCAGTGGCGGGCCTGAAGTGATTTTTCTGCCTGCAAAACACTGGAACCGCCGCTGGCTTACTGATACGAACCGCACACTCTGGGGCAGCTTCATTATCCGCAGCCATTCGCGCACTGTTTACTTTGCGGGGGATACAGCAATGTCAACACACTTCACCGAAACCGGAAAGCTTTTCCCTAATATCTCTCACGCTTTTATGCCCGTTGGCGCCTACAAACCGCAGTACATGATGAACGGCGCACACATAAATCCCGACGAAGCGCTGCAAGGGTTTCATGAGCTTGGTGCCGCACATTTTATTCCAATGCACTACGGCACTTACGATCTTTCTGATGAGCCGCTGAGTGAACCGCTGCGTAGTATGCAGCATCATGAAAAAGAAGGAAGGTTGTCTGGAAAACTGATTGCTCCGGCTGTTGGTGAAACAGTGTTGATGTGATATCAGCTATCTGCAACAGTAACCTGAAAATGCAATCGTGATTATTTCTTTAATCCTTTTCGGTTAAACCGAATTCCAATCATTAACTCGTGTGTTCCCGTGCTGTAGTTACGCAGGTTTGTAGTTGTAAAATCATACGCATAACTGAGCATAAGATTTTCGCGATACAGGAAACCGAAATTGGCTGTTAGTGCGTCGAGATGTCGGTAAGAGCCGCCAATCCACACTTTCTCTTTATAAATAATACGAACTCCGGCGTCAAACTGAACGGGAACAGGCTTTACATATTTAACTAATACCGAAGGTTCGATCACAAAATCTTCGCCCGCTTTTTGACGGTAACCGGCCATTGCGAAATAATGCTGACTCATTACACTTGTTGTGTTCGACATGTAATCGAAAAACTTGAGTTTATTCTGCTGTAACTGCATGGCCGATGCACCTACCCAAAACCGATCATTGTGTAACATAAATCCACCGCTGAAATCGGGAGTCAGCACAGTTTGCAAGCCGTTAATGAGAATGTTATCACCGGGATCATGCAACTGAATTTTATGTCCGTCGATCATGAACTGTAAAATGCCAGCCTGCAAACCAAACGAAAGCTTGAGTTTCTGCGTAAGGGGTGCATGATACGCATACGACATATAAAATCCGGTTCGGCGGGTTGGGCCAACGTTATCTGTAAATAACTGTGCCCCGATTCCCATGTTGCGGTATTTCAGCGGCCCGTTCAAACTGAGAATGTAAGTTCTTGGCGCATCAGTAATTCCACCCCACTGATAGCGATTAGAAGAAATTCCGGTAAAGTAACCATTACGTCCGCCCGCAGCCGGATTCAGCACATACTCATTAAGTACATACTGACTGTAATGCGGTAGTTGCTGCGCATACATTTGCGCTGCTGAAAACAACAGTACAAACAGAACGATATGTTTTAGTTTCTGTTGCATTGCATCAGCGCATTATAGTTATTGGTCCGGTATATGGTTCCGGGAAAAGCGGATCATTAAGATCAATTACATAGTAGTATGTTCCAACCGGAAGCTCCTGCCCTTCATAGCGACCATCCCATGGTGTATTGTAGCCCACAGAACGGAAAAGTAACTCACCCCAACGGTTATAAACTTCTACTTCGCAATTTTCAAATGGCGTAATATTATCAATCTGCCATACATCATTCACTC
>CALRTD020000195.1:0-7824 GCA_943371015.1 Synechococcus sp. UW140
GCGAAGTTTCGCCGGTGCTCCAGAGGTAAGATGCACCCGGATTTCCGGCATCCAGCACAACTCCGCCCGGCGATCCGCAGAGCGAAACGGTTTCATTAAACTCAATGTTTTGTGTACTGCTGACGTTGATTGTATCTGCTGAAACACAACTTTGTGCTGTAACAGTAACTGCATACGTTCCTGCGTCTGAAACGGAAATACTTTGTGAAGATGCACCGGTGTTCCAGTTGTAGTTTGCCCCGGCATTCTGCGCATCAAGCGTAAGCAGTTGGCCGGGACAGAGTGTAGTATCTGCGCCGAGTGCCACAACCGGGAGCGGATTAACAGTCAGGTTCATGGAGGCAGAAAGCGTGCAGGGTTGATTAATCACTTGAACACTGTAGAACCCGGCTGCAGAAACGAGCAGGGTAGAAGTAGTATCGCCGGTGTTCCAAACAAATTGTTGTGCACTAACGCCGGGATCGAGCAATACTGTTTGTCCGGCACAAATGGCCGTATCGCCGCTGATTACAGGCTGTGGAACTGTCTGTACTGAAATAGTTATGCTGTCGGTAGTACTGCATTGAACATCGGCAACAATGACCGAGTAAGTTCCGGGCGATAGAGCAGTAATGGTTTGTGTTGTTGCTCCTGTACTCCATTGATAAGCTGCGCCGGGATTTCCGGCATCAAGTAATAAGCTGAAAGGTTGACTGCAAAGTGTAGTATCATTGCCCAAATTAACAGTGGGTAAAGGAATAGTGCTGATTGCAAGAGTATCAGTTATAGTACAGTTTGAATTGATTACCTGCACGATATACTGCCCGGCTGCAGAAGCTGTAATTGTTTGAGTGGTGTCGCCGGTATTCCAGAGGTATTGTTGCTGAGTGATGCCGGGATCGAGTATAACAGCTGCGCCGGCGCAAATAGCGGTATCAGGTCCAAGTGTGATTTGTGCGGCTTGCGTAAACACAATGGTATCGGAAGCACTGCAATTGCCGGCAGGATCGGTAGTAACGGTTACGTAATAAGTTCCGGGTACTGTTGTGGTAATGGTTTGCGAAGTAGCGCCAGTATTCCACAAGTAATTTTCGCCGGGATTACCTGCATCGAGCAGCACATTGTTTATAACGTTGCACAAAATGCTATCGCTACCGAGGTTGACGGTTGGTTCTGGATAAATGGTGATGGTGCCGGTGAGTGTATCTTCGCCGGGACCACAGGCGTAATTGTTGGTTACAATCAAGGTATACGTATAGGTTCCGGCTTGGTTGTAAGTCCATGTTGCATTGATCACCGAACTGGTATCTGTGGATAGCGTTGTGTCGCCGAAATCCCAGAAGTAATCGTAGTTATTTTCTGCCAGAGGGCTGAAGGTTACGGGCGAACCAGCACAAGCAGCAGAAGGAGTAACAATCGGAAAATTGATTTGGAAATTTTGTGGCGAGCAGAAAGGATCAATTTGGTAGCGCCAAACTTGGTTGAGTTCACCAATAAAAGGGTTAAAACCACCAAAGAGCCAAAGATCACCAGCATTATCAACAAAACCATTACCTCCGATAACAGGAGCAGGCACATTTCCGGGAGCTGGTACTGTCTGCGTGCCATACACCGGTGTGGGCTGAGGAATCAGCGACCCGGTTACCCACGTAAATTGTAATGTAGTCGGATCAAAAAACCAGAGATAATTAAAATCGCTCCCCATGCCCCAGAACCTTCCGCAGGGATCTGTCCAGCATGCCCGGTTTTCAAAAAGACCATCCGGATAACCACCTGCAATACATTGTGTGGTGAATGTGTTTGCCGGGAATGCTTGATTGGATCCCGCCATCCATGTCCAAGTGAGTGTATTTGGATTATACATCCACATATCTGCAGTTAAATTAGTAAACGCATCTATCCCGCCAAACATCCAGAAGTTGCCTTGTTGGTCTTGCCAATGACCGTAAACATAACGTCCGCCGGGTGTATTGGTGGGAGAAGGAACACCAAGTAATCCATAATTAGGAAAAATCTGTCCGGAAGATTGACCGCTCATCCAAGTCCAGAGATTAGTTGAAATATCATATTTCCACATATCTTCCGTAGAGAGTGTTATTGAATTTAATCCACCTAACATCCATAAATTACCCGCAGCATCCATCCAAGTTACAACCGTTTCAATACCGGGTGATGGAAGATTGGATGGCGATGGTACCCCCTGAATTCCAAAGTTTGGCAATGTATTACCCGTTTGCGGCCCGCTCATCCATGTCCATTCATTGGTATTAATGTCATACTTCCATAAATCACTTAACACATTCAAACTCCCATTCACATCATATCCAATACCGCCAAATAGCCAAAGGTCTCCATTATTAGCTGTCCATGTGCGAGCAAGTGAGCGTGCCCCGGGGTAGTTTGCAGGAGAAGGAACCCCTTGAACACCATAAACGCCTGCAGCATTTGTAATCGGGGGGCCTTTCATCCATGTCCATTCATTGTTAGATGGTGTATAGCGCCACAAGCTGGAGTAGATGCCTAACGAAACACTTTCAACTCCACCCAAAATCCAGAAATTACCACTAAGGTCTGTCCATTCTCCTGCTTCATAAACACTGTATATCTCGTTTGTAGGAGATGATATGCCTTGAGTTCCGTAAACCGGAGGCAAGTTAGGTGTCTGTGACCCCTTCATCCAGGTCCAAGTGCCATTTTGAGCAGTAAGATTGACACATAACCCCAACAATAGCAGGGTAATCATGCTTAAAATCTTAAATCTCGGCATAGCTTACGAATTTGAGGTCTTTAACAAAGATGAGCAGATAACTGCGTGAAGTATTTATTATCGTGAGATTTAATGTCCGATAAAAAAGAAATTTACCGGATCAGCGTCACAGCCCCGCGCCGGTCAACTACTTTTCCTCCTGTGCAGGTGCTGGTGTAGGAAAGCAGATAGACATAAACTTCGCTCTCGGCGCGCTGCCCAACATAATTTCCGTCCCAGCCGCTTTGATCGCGGGTTTCAAAAATCTTTTCGCCCCAGCGGTTAAAAATGACGAGGTGAAAGCTGGTAAAGTCTTCGCCAACTCCGCTGAAACGGTCGTTTAAGCCGTCGCCGTTGGGCGTAAAGCTGTTCGGAATGTAAACGTTTGCTTCGCCAATGCTGCCGGTTACTTCGATTGTATCACTAAGAATGCAGGGCGCAGCATTGATGCTTACCCAGTAAGTGCCGGCTTGCTGAATGGTTATTGTTTGCGAAGTTTCGCCGGTGCTCCAGAGGTAAGATGCACCCGGATTTCCGGCATCCAGCACAACTCCGCCCGGCGATCCGCAGAGCGAAACGGTTTCATTAAACTCAATGTTTTGTGTACTGCTGACGTTGATTGTATCTGCCGAAACACAACTTTGTGCTGTAACAGTAACTGCATACGTTCCTGCGTCTGAAACTGAAATGCTTTGCGAAGATGCACCGGTGTTCCAGTTGTAGTTTGCCCCGGCATTCTGCGCATCAAGTGTAAGCAGTTGGCCGGGACAGAGTGTAGTATCTGCGCCGAGTGCCACAACCGGCAGCGGATTAACAGTCAGGTTCATGGAGGCAGAAAGCGTGCAGGGCTGATTAATCACTTGAACACTGTAGAACCCGGCTGTGGAAACGAGCAGGGTAGAAGTAGTGTCACCCGTGTTCCAAATGAATTGTTGAGCAGTAACGCCGGGATCGAGTAAGAGGGTTTGTCCGGCGCAGATGGCCGTATCGCCGGTGATTACGGGTTGCGGAACTGTCTGTACTGAAATAGTTATGCTGTCGGTAGTACTGCATTGTGCATCGGCAACAGTGACCGAGTAAGTTCCGGCAGCTGAAGCTGTGATTAGTTGCGTAGTTGCTCCCGTACTCCAGAGATAAGCAGCGCCGGGATTTCCGGCATCAAGTAATAAGCTGAAAGGTTGACTACAAAGTGTAGTATCATTACCCAAATTAACAGTGGGTAAAGGAATAGTGCTGATTACAAGAGTATCAGTTATAGTACAGTTTGAATTGATTACTTGTACGATATACTGCCCGGCTGCAGAAGCTGAAATTGTTTGAGTGGTATCGCCGGTATTCCAGAGGTATTGTTGCTGAGTGATGCCGGGATCGAGAATAATACTGGCTCCTGAACAAATAGCTGTGTCGGGACCAAGTGTAATCTGCGAGGAAAGAGAATAAACAATGGTATCCCTACCGATGCAATTTCCGGTCGTATCTGTAGTTACCATGACAGAGTAAGTACCGGAATTAACAGCTGAAATGGTTTGTGTTGTGTCACCCGTACTCCATAAATAAGTTGCACCCGGATTTCCGGCATCGAGCAACACACCAGAAATTGCACTGCAAAATATACTGTCGCTGCCCAGATTAACTGTTGGTTGCTGATAAATGGTTATTGTTCCTGTAATCGTATCTGAGCCTGGTCCACACAGATAATCACTTTTTACAATCAATGTGTAGATATATGTGCCGGGTTGATTATAAACCCATGAAGGATTGGCAAGAGAGCTTGTATCGGTTGTTAGTGAAGTATCTCCAAAGTCCCAAAAGTAAGAGTAGTTTGCTTCTGACTGTGGGCTAAAAACAACGGGCGTACCTGAACAAGTAGAAACAGGTGTAATAATCGGAACATTAAATTCAAAATCTTGAGGTGAGCAAAGCGAATCAATCTGATATTTCCACAGCACATTCAATTCTCCTATTAAAGAAGCATAGCCACCATACAGCCAGAGATTTCCGGAATTATCTACAAAGCCATTAGCCCCAATAACAGGAGCGGGAACATTAGTCGGCGAAGGAATTGTTTGAGTTCCGTAAACCGGAGGTGGTTGTTGAGCAAGTGAACCTGTTACCCAAGTGAACTGAAGCGTATTCGGATCAAAAAACCAGAGATAATTAAACTCACTTCCCATGCCCCAAAATCTTCCGCACGGGTCTGTCCAGCAGGCGCGGTTTTCATATACTCCATCGGGATGTCCGCCAGGAGTACATTGTGTTGTGAATGTGTTGCCTATTGTAGGAGCTGAGGCAGAAACATTAGAACCTGCCATCCACGTCCAGATACCGGTATTCGGATTATAGCGCCACATATCAGCAAGTAAATTTGCTGCCGGATCAAATCCTCCAAACATCCAAAAATTGCCTTGCTGATCTTGCCAGTGTCCGTAAGCATATCGTCCGCCCGGCGTGTTGGTTGGCGAGGGTACGCCCAATGTTCCGTAATTGGCAAGAACTTGCCCTGACGATTGTCCACTCATCCATGTCCAAACGTTCGCAGAGATGTCATACTTCCAAACATCATCTGTACCGGGCGTTGATAAATCTACACCTCCAAACATCCATAAGTTTCCTGCTGCGTCAACCCATGTTACTGTTGATTCGGTACATGGAGGCGGTAAGTTAGCAGGAGAAGGAACTCCCTGAATCCCAAAATTACCAAGCGAACCGCCAGTTTGCGGCCCATTCATCCATGTCCACTCATTGGTAGTTATATCATACTTCCAAAGATCATTCAATGACGTTTGATTACCCAAAGCATCATAACCAAATCCGCCATACAGCCATAGTTCACCGTTTATTCCTGTCCATGTTCTTGCTCCGTAACCTCTGCCGCCAGGATAATTAGCGGGTGATGGAATGCCCTGAACACCATAAACTCCGGCAGCACTTTGTGTTGACGGACCTTTCATCCATGTCCACTCATTGTTTGCGGGAGTATATCGCCAAAGTGCCGAATGATAACTGGCAAAATTACTTTCAATACCTCCGAACAGCCAGAAATTACCATTTTGGTCAGTCCATTCAGCAGCTTGATAACCACTACCGGGATCATTTGCGGGTGATGATACACCCTGTGTTCCGAATGTTCCCAAAATATTTGGTGTCTGAGAACCGCGCATCCAAGTCCATACTCCATTTTGAGCAGTAAGTCTCAAGCTTGTTCCGAGCAATAACAACGCTAAAATGTAAATGGATCGGGTGCTCAATATTTCTTTTTTAGTGATGGAGCAAGTTTATCTGACCAATATCAACAGTTAAATCCATTCAGTGTTTAGAGAGTGAGTACTAAAAGCCCGTAAGGACAGAATTTCATCGGATAAGTGTAACAGCCCCGCGCCTGTCAACTACTTTTCCTCCTGTGCAGGTGCTGGTGTAGGAAAGCAGATAGACATAAACTTCACTTTCGGCGCGCTGCCCAACATAATTTCCATCCCAGCCGCTTTGATCGCGGGTTTCAAAAATCTTTTCGCCCCAGCGGTTAAAAATGACGAGGTGAAAGCTGGTAAAGTCTTCGCCAACTCCGCTGAAACGGTCGTTTAAACCGTCGCCGTTGGGCGTAAAGCTGTTCGGAATGTAAACGTTTGCTTCGCCAATGCTGCCGGTTACTTCGATTGTATCGCTAAGAATGCAGGGCACAGCATTGATGCTTACCCAGTAAGTGCCGGCTTGCTGAATGGTTATGGTTTGCGAAGTTTCACCGGTGCTCCAGAGGTAAGACGCCCCCGAATTTCCGGCATCCAGCACAACTCCGCCCGACGATCCGCAAAGCGAAACGGTTTCATTAAACTCAATGTTTTGTGTAACACTAACGTTGATTGTATCTGCCGAAACACAACTTTGTGCTGTAACAGTAACTGCATACGTTCCTGCGTCTGAAACGGAAATGCTTTGCGAAGATGCACCGGTGTTCCAGTTGTAGTTTGCCCCGGCATTCTGCGCATCAAGTGTAAGCAGTTGGCCGGGACAGAGTGTAGTATCTGCGCCGAGTGCCACAACCGGGAGCGGATTAACAGTCAGGTTCATGGAGGCAGAAAGCGTGCAGGGCTGATTAATCACTTGAACACTGTAGAATCCGGCAGCAGAAACGAGCAGGGTAGAAGTAGTGTCGCCCGTGTTCCAGATGAATTGTTGCCCGGTAATTCCCGGATTGAGCAATATTGTCTGACCGGCACACAGCGCAGTATCATTGCCAATATCCGGCTGCGCTGCAAGCATAATTACAATTGAATCCTGATCGCTGCATAAGCCGTTTGGTCCTGCTGTAGCGGTAACGCTGTAGGTTCCGGCGGCAGCTGCAGTAATGAGTTGTGTAGTTGCGCCGGTGCTCCACAGGTAAGATGAACCGGGATTTCCGGCATCGAGTATAAGGTTTACTGGGCTTGTGCAGAGTGTGGTATCATTGCCAAGATCTGCAACGGGTTGCGGATAAACGGTAATTACTGCTGTGCTAGTATCGGAGCCTGTAGTACAGGTATTTTGGCTGGTTGTAATGAGTGTTACCGTATAGGTACCCGGCTGCTGAAAAATATAAACAGGGTTGGCACTGCTGCTTGTATCCGAGAGTGTTGTGCTATCGCCAAAATCCCAGAAATAGGTGTAACTGCCATTTATGGATGGTGAAAACTGCAGTTGATAGGGTGCACAACCATTCTGAGGTTGTGCTGTATTAATGTTTGATACCAGTTGAAACGCCGGGCAGTTCTGATCAATCTGGTAGCGCCAGACCGTATTTACAGCATTGAAGAGTCCGCCCGTAATCTCACAACCGCCTGCAAGCCATAAATCGCCACTGGGCGTTGTAAACGATTGCGGACCGATCATTGAATGCGGATGGTTGGTGGGCGAAGGAACACCCTGTGTACCAAATACGGCAGGTACTTCGGACGCAAGTGGACCGCCTGCCCAGGTGAATTGAAGTGTAGTCGGATCAAAACACCAGAGTGTGCTGAACGTTGGATTGTAACCTAGTGTAAAATCGTTATTGGCACCGCTCATCGACCAGAACCGTCCGCACTGATCGCGCCAGTTTACGCGGTTTTCAAAAACAGCTTGCGGAT
>CALRTD020000196.1:0-7810 GCA_943371015.1 Synechococcus sp. UW140
CGAGCCGGCTGATGGTACTTGCCACCGATGTACGCGAAAGCGGACAGGTGTAGCTTACAGCAACAAAAAGTACGGGCTTTCCTTCGTTCACAAGTGCGTGAAACGAATGCGGCTTGCAGGCGGTATCAAAAAGCGTGAAATCGGGAATCGTATCTGTTACGTTTATCGTATTGCCCAATCGTTTCCCGTTTGCGTTTCGCTGTAATGCGAATGGAGAAATGATTGTGTTTCCTTCCGGGCATTCCGGCCCGGCTGGTTGCTGTGCGGCAGCATGCTGTGTTTCAAACAATGCAGCAAGAAGCACAATCAGCAGAACGAGTTTTCGCATTACGGCAGCAGTTCAGGAGAGATAAACATCAATCAGTTCGCGCACACAGGCATCGCCGCCCTTGCGTGAAAGTACAACGTGAACCATTTTTTTAACGGCATCGGTTGCATCGGCCGGACAGGCACTGAAACCAACGGCGCGGATAATGTCTTCGTCGTTCAAGTCATCGCCAATAAAACAAACCTGTGCGGGAGTAATGTTCAGTTCTGCACACCAGCGGTTCAGCGTTACAAGTTTTGGTACTTGTGATACTTCGATGAGCGATATATGTAAACGCTGTGCCCGGCTTTCGATAAGTTTTGTGTTAAAGCCGTGACTGATGATGCCTGTCTTTACACCCCGTTTTTCGATAGCGCGAACCGCAAAGCCATCTTTCGCATTGAACTTCTTGAACTCGTCGCCGCTTTCGGTGTAATACATGCCGCCGTCGGTCATAACGCCGTCAATATCCATTACCAGCAGCTTTATGTCTGCATTGCGCGCCTGTTCGCGGAGTTCGAGCGATGCGCCGAGTAAAATGTCGGGCGTAATGCTGAAATGCGCGGCAAGCTCAGTAAGCTGATCGGGCAGGGGGTGACTGAGATCGCGTATGCCGAGTGCGGCAGAAACATCGGCCGCATCTTTATTGGCGCGGCGAAGCAGAAAAGCAAGATTGGCGGCGTAGCGACTCATTTGCGGTTAAATAATTTGACGGCCGATAGCGTTGGCAACCGCATTGAGCGATGCTTTCAGCGCACGGAACTCATCGTGGTTTAGCTGCTGCGAAGCATCTGATTTTGCCACTTTCGGATTCGGATGCACTTCAATCAGCAGGCCGTCAACACCCATAGCCGTGCAGGCGCGGGCCAGATCGGGTACACCGTAGGCATAACCAATGGCGTGGCTGGGATCCAGAATTACCGGGAGGTTGGAGTATTCTTTCATCCACGCAGCGCCGCAGAGATCGAGCGTAAAGCGTGTTTTGGTTTCAAACGTGCGGATGCCGCGTTCGCAAAGCATTACGTTGGGGTTGCCGCCGGCTAATATAAACTCAGCACACTGCACAAATTCCTGCAGCGTAGTTCCGAATCCGCGTTTGAGCAGAACGGGCTTTGTGGTTTGTCCGCACCGGCGCAAAATACCGTGATCGTACATGGCTTTTGCTCCGATCTGGATAATATCGGTATGCTCAATAATGTCTTCGATGTGCGTGGCGTCGCGCACCTCGGTAATGATATTGAGCCCGTATTTCTCGCGCATTTTGGAGAGCAGCTTCAACCCTTCAAGACCCATTCCCTGAAAGGTGTAGGGCGAAGTGCGGGGCTTGTAGGCGCCGGCGCGCAGGGTAGAGATATTCAGCTCTTTCATCAGCTGCGCACTCTGCTCAATCTGCTCTTCCGACTCCACTGAGCACGGCCCGCCAATGAGCAGCGTGTTGCCGGTGTTTCCGCCAATGGTCACATTGCCGATCGTTACTTTGCGTGTTTCGGGCATCCACGTGCGACTGCTCAGTTGCATATCGTCGTTGAGCACCGTTACGCGGTCGGTTTCGTTGTCGAATTGTGCATCAAGACTTTTCACCGATGAAGAGGTGATGAGCACAAAGCGCCCGTCGTAATGAATGCAGAATGCTTTCAGTTGCTGCGCCAGTTCCTGTGCGCGTGCTTCCTGAACAGATGGTTTGAGTTCAATTATCATAGCAAAAATTAAATCAGGCCTCGCCTTTTACGAGGTTGAAGAACGTGAGTGCTCCGGTTACTTTTCCGGTGCTGTTGAGCACGGGCAAATAACTTACCGGAAACTGTTTTGATTTGATCAGGCGCAGCAGTTCGGCAACCGTTGCGTCTTCGGTTATAAAAACCGGATTGCGGTTAATCATCTCTTCGTCGGAGAGCTGATGCAGGTTGTGAACGTTGCGTAAAATGGCGCGGCGCACATCGGCATTACTTACAATGCCGTCGAGCGTTCCGTTGGCGGTGGTGCAGATTGTAAAGCCCATCTGCCAGTCTTCGATGGTTTGCAGCAATTGCTGAAAACCACGCTGTGCAGGCGGCGAAAGCGGAATCTCATCGGTGTTGAGCATGAAATCTTTCACCTGAAAATGCGATTCGTTTTCGAATGTTTTCAGCATCAGCAGCGCAATTCCAACGCTCGGCGCTTTAAACAAAAACGAGCCCGATACGGATGCCGAAACGCCCATGTTGCGCAGAATGAAAGACACTTCGCCGTTTACCCCGCCGTCGACATGAATGCGTTTTGCAGGATGCCGTTTGCGGAAAGCTCTGATTTTGCGGAATATTTCTTTGTTGAATGCACCGCCGCTTTTACCCGGAATGGTGGCCATCATCAGAATAAAATCGAAATCATCTTTTACCGCATCAAACACATCAATTTCGCTGGCAGCGGTAATGGCCAGACCAAAGCGGGTGTGCTGTGCTTTGGGCGGACGCGCATTGCGCACGCTTGCAGGAATGTGCAGCGGAGCTTTCAGGTTTTCGTGCTGAAAAGTGACGAACTCAACCGGAGTTTGTTCGAGCAGCGGGAAGTATTTTTCGGGATCGTCGGTAATGATGTGGAGATCAACCGGCGTTTCAGAAATTTCGCGGATGCGGCGAATGTCGTCGAACACGCGCACATCATCGTTGCAGTCAACATGAAACAGATCAATGCGGTGAGCATCCAGATTGCGGATCACCTCATCGAGCGGTTCATTGGTAGAATAAATGGAGGCAGAAATTTTCATACGGCCGTATGGGTGCAAAAGTACGGAGTTTTCGGGCAGTGTGGCGAAAACGAAAAAGCCTCCTGAGAAAGGAGGCTTTTGTAGGCTGAAAAACTATTTGTTGAGGTTGATGCCTCCGCCCGGCGGCGGCGGTGGTGGCGGCGTTCCGGGAGCAGGCGGTGGCGGCGGCGTTCCCGGGTTTTGCGGCTGGTTGGGTTGATTCCAGTTTTGCTGTTGGTTCGGGTTCTGCCAGTTTTGTTGCTGGTTCGGGTTCTGCCAAGGTTGTTGTTGGTTGGGCTGATTCCAGTTTTGTTGTTGGTTCGGGTTCTGCCAGGTTTGTTGTTGTCCCCACGACTGAGCCGACGAATACGGTTGAGCATGTGGGTTTATATGGGCAAACATCTGCCAGTGACCAGATTGCTTTAGCTGATTCTTAAACCCAGCCATTTTAACCCAGTAGATAATCCAGATAACTAAATAGGGAATAGATGCCAGATAATTTAACCCTGGAATAATATTACACACTTGCAATATAGCAAGTGTAAGTCCAAGACTATATCCTGGGCGGTCGCTGTCTGTTTGTATGCCACGACGGCGGTATTCGAGTGCAAGCGAATCAGAAATGCGCGCAGCAACAATAAACATCCAAACTAAATTAAACAGAGGAATAAGTAAAAGCCAAACTTGGCCGGGAGGCATTTTTCTTACATCAGGATTTACCTGATCAAGAGTTCGGTGAAGCGTTAATAAATAGAGAACATTGATCCCAATTCCAATAATTAAGGCAATAGCAACAATGATAAAAAAGGTTGCCCCAAAAGCAGAATCGTAACTGTCGTACGAGTTATACATGAGTGAAAAGAATTAGAAATGTCAAATATGATAAAAAAAGCCAGCAACTCAACTCCCCGGCGGCATCCACTGCGAGTAATTATTCGGATCAGTGGGTGGCGGCATGTTTGTTTGCGGCGGCTGCCAAGGCTGTTGCTGTTCGAAGTTTTGCCCCGAATTGTGTTGCTGCCAGCCCTGCTGGTGGTGGTGGAATTGTTGGCTTTGCCAATAAGCATCAACGTGTGAAAACTGTTCCCACGGTCCCGATTGTTGCAACTGACGTTTAAAACCGGCTACTTTAGACCAATATATAATCCACATAACAAGCCAGCCAATAAATGCGGCAGACACAACGGCTCCTGCAACCCTCAGAATACATACCCAAAGTCCTGTTTTGTAGCCCGGACGGGGATCGCTGAGTAAAATCCCGCGCCGCGGGAACTCCAATGCCAGAGAATCTGCAATGTGCGAGACCATAAAAAAGTGCCATACTAAACCATAAAGCGGTATAAAAAGTCGCCATGCGGCAGCCGGAGCCATTTTGCGGTTTTGCGGAGCAATAAGCTCAAAAAGACGGTGTATTGTGAGGCAATACAGCACATAAGGAACCAGAAAAGCAAGAATTAAACAAAGCGTGAAGATGATTATGAAATTGTCTTCGGAGATATTATCGAAAGGCATGATTGTAAATGGTTGATTTATTATCTGAATTGACTCAACTCCCCGGCGGCATCCACCGGGAGTAATCATTCGGATCCGTTGGCGGCGGCGGTGGCGGCGGTGTATTTTGCTGAGGTGGTTGCCACGGATTCGACTCCGGCGGTGTTGGCTTTTGCGGCAGCGGTGGCGATGGCGGCAGCGGCGGAGTGAAAGCCGGCGGAGGTGGTTGATTCCAGGCTGGCGGCTGATTCCATTGCGGCGGTGGCGGAGGCTGCACCGGAGGATAGTAGGGCTGATTCAGTTGCTGTCCCATGCCCTGCCGCTGCCAGTCGGGCTGCTGAGCTGGCTGATTCCACTGGGGCTGCGGCCAGGCCTGCTGGTAATACGGATTGCTGCCTGTGGCATACTGCTGCCAAATGCCCGACTGGGTAAGCTGCTTGGTGCTGCCTGCCATTTTTACCCAGTAAACAATCCAGCAGGCCAGCAAGGCCAGTGCAAACAAACCAATAATTAGTTTGTAGTCTGTCCACACCAAAATGCGGAACAGTACATTCAGAGAACTCATGGCCATGCCTATTGCAAAGCCGGGACGCTCATCGAACTCAAGAATGCCGCGGCGTTGCTGCTCAGCCCTCAGCGAATCGCCGATGCGGGTAACCACAATGAAACTCCACACTAACCGAAACCCCGGAATCAGCAGCAGCCAAACCTGGTCGGGCTTCATCTTCTGCAAATCGGGAGAAACGCATCTCAGCGTGCGCTGAAGCTGTACCAGATAAAAGATGTAAGGAATAATAGCCAGCAGCGACCAGAGCAGTTGCGTGGCCACCATTTGCCCGAAATGATAGCCGGAAGAGTAGGGGTCTGAATCAAACATGATCAATAAACACGGTTAACGGATCAGGAGTTTTCGTTGTTTCGGTTTTCGGGCGGCATCCAGCGCGAATTATCGTCGGGTGGAGGTGGCTGATAGCCGGAATAAGGATTAGCCGGTGGTTGCGGCTGCCATGCTGGCTGCGGAGGTACTGGCGGCCACTGCTGCTGAGGAGGAACCGGTGGCCATTGCTGTTGCGGCTGAACCGGCGGCCATGGAGGGTGTTGCGGAGGCGGATAGTGCTGTGGCCAAACCGGCTGCTGCGGTTCGGGCACATACGGCGCATCAGGCTCTTTGTCTAAGCGCTCACGAAACGCATTGAGCCGGTCGGCATGCCGGTACATTACTCCGCAAAGCACAACAGCCGCAATAAAACTGATGAACGGAATGGTTAGCGTAAGCCACACCTGAAACTGATAAATGCACGCCAGCACTGCGGTAATAGCTCCGATTTCGAAACCCGGACGCGCCTCATCGCTGTGCCAGCCGCGGCGACGGTATTCGCGGGCAAGCGACTCGGAAACTTTGGTGTTCATAATAAACGCCCACACCAATCCGAAACCGGGAATTAAAGTAAGCCATACCTGATTGGGTTCTGATGAACGTACTGAACGATGCACCCGGTTAAGTGCCGCCGAAACAGCATTCAGCCACCAGGCCGTTATGCCAACCAGCAAGGCAACTTCCAGCAGCCGCATCAAAAAATACATCCACGGCGGAAGCCCTTGACTTGTAATTACGGTACCGAGTATTATCATTTGGCAGGGTTAGTTGATGCACGAGATGCATTTATACAGGAAATGCATGTGCGAATTTACAAAGGCTGCGGCAATGCTGTTGCACACAAGCATAAAAACACAACACTATCCTTACCTTCGCGGCAAACAGGCTGTCAGGAATTTTTGATTTGTTCGCGTTTTGCCGGATCAAGGCTCTTTTTTAAGTAGATACTGAAAAAGTGTCGGCGAAAAAAGTAACGTGCAGATAGCCCGATGACCTAAAGCAGTAAAAGAAAAACGCCTGACAGCCGCGAAACTATGGCTCAACCGATTGTAATTTATACCGATGGCGCATCGCGCGGAAACCCCGGCCCCGGTGGCTACGGAGCCATTCTCATGGCTGGCGACAAGCGCAAAGAACTTTCGCAGGGCTATCGTTTTACCACCAATAACCGTATGGAACTGCTCAGCGTAATTGTTGCTCTTGAAACGCTGAAAATACCCAACAGTCAGGTCACCATTTTTTCGGATTCAAAATATGTGGTGGACAGTGTGGAGAAAAAATGGGTGTTTGGCTGGCAAAAAAAAGGGTTCAGCGGCAAGAAAAATGCTGACTTGTGGATGCGTTTCCTGCGGATTTACCCCAAACACAAAGTAACCTTCCGCTGGGTAAAAGGCCATGCCGATAATCCGTTTAACGAGCGCTGCGATGAACTTGCCGTGCAGGCTGCGCTTGGCGGAGATCTTCTCATCGACAGTGGTTATGAGAATGATCCGGAAGTAAAAAACACACTTAAGTTTTAGCAAGAACGATTACAGATACAGCCGTAAACGTAAAGCCCCGAATTCGTTTCGGGGCTTTACGTTTTGTGTTCAGCAACTCACTTATTTTCCGCCTGCATTGATAAATCGGCGCATTTCAGCTTTTTCGGCATCAAACTGGAGATCATCAACAACCTGATAATAGTCTTTCTGGTTGGGACATTTCTTGTACAACAGTTTATAAATCTTCATGCGTTCGTCGCCAAAAGAAAACTCCATTCCAAGAGCACGAATTTGAGCAACGCTAAAGCATCTGTCTTTAGCAAGCAGTTCAATCAAACTAATTTTTTCAGATGTAAATCGTTTTGCTTTTACATCATTCAGCAATGTCTTGAATTCGGCATCAGTTACAAGGCAGGGAGCAGGCGGCGGCGTGAGGTAGGCGGCCGCAAAGCTGGTCCAGTTGTTTTGCATTTGCGTGGTTGAAAAAACAACAATGCCCGAAGGGTAATGTTCCTGATCATAAACAACCGGAAACGTTGTAGTAAGCACACGCATCTTGAAATCATCGGCACGCATAAGCGAGGCCAGTTTCATGCTTTGTGCAAACGTGAAGCAATTGCGCCCGGCAAGATCCTGCACGGCTACATACTTTGATTCGTCTGTGGGCTGTGCAACAATGTTTTGCGCTGCGTTCATAAATGCAGCCTCTGTCATGGCCGGCCCCGCACACCCTTTTTTGCCCGTGTAGCGCACCGTGTCGGGATATGCGTAGTTGGGAAAGGTGATTATTTGTGCAACAACCGGTGTTGTAACCGGCACGGCATAATGCTCAACATAGTTGTAGAGCCGCAGCGCATAAGAAAATGTGCGGAACGCATCATATACTTCGTAGTAGTTGGCCGTATCGGTTGTGCGTGCATAAGCGGTTTTGC
>CALRTD020000197.1:0-7800 GCA_943371015.1 Synechococcus sp. UW140
GTTAGCTTGCTTAGCAAGATCAGCACCGGCTTTGAATTTCACTACTTTCTTAGCAGCGATTTTGATAGCCTTGCCGGTTTGCGGGTTACGGCCTGTGCGGGCAGCACGCTTGGTGATTGAAAAAGTACCGAAGCCAACGAGGCTAACGCGGTCACCTTTTTTCATTGCCTTGGTTACTGCTGTTGTGAATGCATCAAGTGCACGACCAGCATCAGCTTTTGACAATTTTGAATCTGCTGCGATAGCGTCGATCAGTTCTGCTTTGTTCATGTTGTTTAGGTTTTGTTTTGGTAAGACGTTTGTTACTGAACGGGGCAAAAATAATGGCCGTCCCTTACTGTGCAAGTGTTATCGGTCAGAAAACCCCGGATTTGTTGATAAATGGGGGTGTTTGTTAATAAGTGTTGCCGATAAGCTTTACTGTTGCGGGTTTCGGACGGGGGAAAGTCGGAAACAGCCTTGTGCTGCCAGATTGCGACTTTTGTCCCTTTGCAGGCTATAACTGCCGGGGGAAAATCGGGTTGATCGGCCTTATGTAAAGCGTGCTTTTTCCGGAAATCGGTAGCCGCGCAGAAAATCGGTTGCCGGCATTCGTTTCTTGCCCGCTGCCTGAAGTTCCTCAATAACGATATATCCGCCCTTTACGGCTGCTTTAAGCACATTTCCCGAACATTCTGCTTCACCGGGCTGCATCGAATGCGAGAAGGGCTCAAAACGCGCTTTGTAGATCTTCATCCCAAGCGGCGCTGTACCTTCGGGATGCAGTTCTGTCCACGCTGCGGGGTATGGACTCAGTCCGCGAATCAGATTGATTACGGTATGCGGATCTGCTTCCCAGTTGATATGTGCGTCTTCCCGGAACAACTTCGGAGCATCCGGCAAAATTTCGCCCGGCTGAATGTATTGTTGCTGCGGAGTTTCCGGACAATTGCCCTCGGCTGCGGCATTTACTGTTTTCAGTACCAGTTCGGCGCCAATGTGCATGAGTTTATCGTGCAGTTCGCCGGCTGTTTCGGTTGCGCCAATTGCTACCGCCTGACGAAAGGCAATGTTGCCGGTATCGATTTCGTGCTGCAGAAAGAATGTGGTAACGCCGGTTTCGGTGTCGCCATTCATGATCGCTCTGTTAATTGGCGCAGCTCCCCGATAGCGGGGAAGAAGTGAAGCATGCAGGTTAAATGTGCCCATCCGCGGCATATTCCAGACCACTTCAGGCAGCATGCGAAAAGCAACTACAATTTGTAAATCAGCATGGAGTGCTTTGAGTTCTGCCAGAAATTCAGGATTCTTTAGCTTCTCAGGTTGCAGGATGTTCAGGTTGCGACTCAGTGCAAACGTTTTCACTTCACTATGCTGCACTTGTTGTCCGCGTCCGGCCGGCCTGTCGGGTGCAGTTATTACACCTGCAATTGTGCAGCCTGCATCAAGCAGCATTTTGAGTGGTTCCACCGCAAATCCTGGCGTACCCATGTAAACAATGCGAAGCTGCTTTGCTTTTTCTGTTGCAATCACTATCAAAAAATGCTAAGTGTGGTTATCTTTTTTTGATGTCGATAACCTTAACAGTTTCGCCGGCCATGCAAATGCTGATGCGTTCTTCTTTTGTAAATTTCAGCCAAACGGGCAAGCTGTCTTTCTGAAATTCGCTGAAAAGAAAATCAGGCTCCATTTTCTTTTCATCATCTGTCGGATCATCATTGTCGAGACGCAGCATCCATCGGCATCCGTCGAGTTCGTAGTCAACAACAATTGCTTTTACATAGCCTTGAGCGGCATAGTCAACAGTTGCTGAAGTGTCTTTTTTCTTCAGGAAACAGCCTGCTGCCAAAATAGGAAGCAACAGAAGGAGCAGAAGATGATTATGTTTGTACATGGGTCAAATTTTTGCCAAAAATACATGAATCGCCGCAAACTCAATCTAATTATCGGTCCGCTGCTTGCGGTGCTCATTATTGCATTTGCCGATTTGGCTCCCGGGCATCCCGAAGCCACACGTATGACGGCTGTTGTGGCATGGATGGCGTGGTGGTGGATGACAGAGCCTGTGCATTTGGGTGTTACCGCTTTGTTGCCGGTGGTTTTGTTGCCGTTGCTGGGTATTGCCGGTGTAAAGCCGGTTGCACAGAGTTATATGGATGATATTATTTTTCTGTTCATAGGTGGATTTTTACTGGCTTTTGCGGTTGAACGCTGGCATCTGCACCGACGTATTGCAGTCAGAATTTTACTTGCCGTAGGGGCAAAGCCAACCAATATTTTATTTGGTGTGATGTTAACCGCATTTCTTATTTCGATGTGGATTTCAAACACGGCAACTGTAATGATGCTGCTCTCGGCTGTGCTGGCATTACTTCATCAGGTCGAATCATTTATTGAAAATGAAAAAGAACGGCAAAACTTTTCAGCTGCTTTGCTTATTGGGCTTGCATATTCGGCAAGTATCGGCGGTATGGCAACATTAGTGGGAACGCCTACCAATATGATTTTTTACAGCCGTTACCTCAAAGAATTTCCGGAAGCCAATGACATGAATTTCTTAAACTGGATGGTTTGGGGATTGCCTGTTGCCATTTGCTTACTGCTTACTGTTTATTTCATTCTGCGGTTTTGGTTTGTTCCTAAAAAACTTTCCATAGATATAGAGCGAAATTATTTCCGTGATGTATTGCGCGAATTAGGTAAGCCATCGTATGAAGAGAAAGTAATTGGCGGTATTTTCGGGTTCACTGTATTGCTTTGGTTTTTTAGAAGTGATATTGATTTTGGAAGCTGGACACTTCATGGCTGGGCTTCATTATTTGGCAAAAATGCTTCTTACATGCAGGATGCATTGCCCGCTGTTCTGGCTGCATTGCTGTTGTTTGTTTGGCCATCAAAAAAAGAGAAAGGCACTAACTTACTGAACTGGAAAGAGGCGGAGAGAATTCCGTTTGATGTTATTTTACTTTTCGGCAGTGGTTTTGCGCTTTCACTGGGCTTCCAGGAATCTGGCTTAAATGATTGGCTCAAGCCGCAGTTTGCGGGTTTGCAGGGGTTGCCATTTCCTGTTGTTATTTTCGGGATGTGTGTGGCGATAACCATCATCAGCGAATTTGCTTCTAATGTTGCTTCTATTCAGCTCATACTGCCGCTGCTGCTGGCCATGGCCGAACCACTTGGTGTTGAGCCTCTCGAATTATTAGTTCCTGCAACTCTGGCTTCATCACTTGGCTTTATGTTGCCTGTTGCCACTGCGCCCAACACAATTGTTTTCAGCAGCAGACGTGTGCGAGCGGGCGATATGTACAAAGCAGGCTGGGTTGCCGATTTGGCCGGTATAGTGCTGATTACCGCAATGTCACTTATTATTTCTGCCTTAAAATAAGAGCCGGAACAAAACCTGCTCCGGCTCTTGACAGAATGATAAAACAGTTAATGTGAAATCACTACTTTTTGCTCAAGCAGAGTGCGGTCAGCCGTGCGGATGATGCAGAGGTAAATACCCTCCGGTACATCACTGATGTTTTGTGTGATTCGTCCGCTTTGATTTCCCAATGACTCAGTTCGCACAACGCGGCCTGTCATGTCAATCAGTACGAGCTCTGCGGTTTCATTTTCACTCAGCTCAATTTCTGAAATAAGTTCATTCGTTGCAGGGTTCGGATAAACCAACGTTTGTGCCTCAACTTCTTGTATTCCTGCAAGGCGGTTCGGATTTATGCATTCATTAAGTGCTGTAACAAGTTGCGTGGTATTTACCTGTGCTGTCACAGTTGGTGAAATTAACGCTTCGTAGAAGTTGCAGGCTACAATTGGCGGGGCATAAGTTGTGTTGGCAAAAGCGTTGTTCTGCGGACAGGTTCCGATACCCATATTGTTGGCGGTAACCACCCAGTTATAGGATGTACCGGCCGGTGATCCGAGCCATGCAACAAGGCGCTGGTGACGACCGCAGATCAGTGTGGGTAATGCAGCAACTGTTCCGCGTGAGATATCATTAAACTCTTCGGCACCGGCAACCGGTGGCTGACCATATATGCGGTAGCTTACAGGTGCATAAGCTGTAGTTACGGAAATGAGAAATGCATTGATATTACCAACGGCATCTGTCTGGCGGCCCACCATCATATATTGTCCGTTAATAAATGCCATGCGGCGTGAGATATTATCACCCGGGACAGCACACGGAAAAATATTTGCGGCGGCACCGGCTACTGTAAGTTTTGCGAAAAAAGGTGTGTTGGGTGTCCCCGGAATGTAGCCGCCAATGGTAAACTCTGCGGCAGCAGGATTACGCAGAAGATCAGTTGCAATTTCGCTGCGGGCTGGATCACCGAATGTGCGGATGTACACCAGAACGCCGCCTGTAGTTACCCGTACAACCATGATCTGTACATCATTGCTGGCCAGATTGCGGCTTGTTCCGAGCAATACATATTCGTTGAGTGCTGTGTCGTGAATTACAGTAACGGGTGTATCATCGCCCTGACAGCCGTCAAAATAACGGTCGAAAAGTATTACACCGGTATTGGCATTTACAACAACCAACTGAATCTGATTTGTTCCCTGAGTAAAAGTTTGAGTAAGACAAAGGAATCGTTGATTGGCTGCATCATAAGCAACAGAAGCTCCGCGCAGCGGACCAATTTCTCTTTTCCAGATAAAGTTGCCGTTTACATCGGTTTTAATGAGCACGGTTTGCGCGGGCGCTGCATTGGTGTAGCAGAGTAAGCCGAATCCGTGAACGGCGGTGGTGTTTGCTTCAACTACACTTACTGCTTCGCAAATACTTCCTGCAGGTGCTGCATTGAGCCGAAAGAAGCGATGAAATACAGCTACACCGGCATTATCATACTTGGCAATAAATGCAGAAGGTACATTGGCCGCTGTAAATGCTGCACCGCCCACAACCATTCCGATTGGCGCTGTTGTTGATGCGGTCTGAATAATTTCATTTCCTGTGCCGCGGTCATTTAAACCAGCTCCATTGAAATGATAATAATTCTGTACTTGTGCCTGAACATTTGCGCTGAGAAAAAGCGCTGCCAGACCGACTGTTGTCAGTAGTTTGGTTTTCATGAGTGTGTGATTAAATGTGTAGTAATTAATGACTGAAATAGTTCATCATCATTAATTCGGATAACTATTTCTGTAATTCTGATCAGATAGTTAGCAATATAGTCCTGTAATTATTCAAATGTCAAGGAATAAATATGAACAGAAATAGTTATCGAGTAATTTATACTTGCTGAGTAGCGTATTAGGCAGAATTGGGGAATGGAGGAATATTTTCAAATGAACTATTAAAATAAAAAAAGGAATCTGTGGTTGAACACAAATTCCTTTTTTTAGAATTTTTACAGAGATGATTATTCAACGTGCAGCACCAGACCTTTCAGGTATTCACCTTCGGGATGGAAAATATTAACCGGATGATCGGCAGGCTGGGTGAGGTGATGTAATATGCGAACTGTGCGGCCTGTAGTAATTGCGGCTGCCATAACTGTACTCGCAAAAAGATTACGGTCAACAACCTGTGAACACGAGAAGGTAAAAATAATTCCGCCGGGTTTTATTTTCCGTATGGCTTCTGCATTCAGTCGTTTGTAACCCATAACTGCATTATGTTTTACATTGATGTGTTTGGCAAATGCAGGCGGATCCAGAATAATCAGATCATAGATATTGTCTTTGTCTTTCAGAAACTCAAAGGTGTCCATTGCCACTGCTTCGTGGTTGCTGAGGTTATTGAGTTCCATGTTGCGCGTTGTAAGCTCAATTGCTTTTTTTGATGCGTCAACACTGTGTACCAATGTAGCTCCGGCTTTCCCGGCATAAACCGAAAAACCGCCGGTGTAGCAGAATGTATTGAGTACCGCTCTTCCGGCTGAGTAGCGCGCCACTAATGCCCGGTTATCACGCTGGTCGATAAAAAATCCGGTCTTTTGGCCGCTTTCCCAGTCAACCTGAAACAGATGTCCGTTTTCAAGAGCTTCAGTACTTCCGGTGCTTTCGCCAAACAGATAACCGTTTGTGGCCGGATAGTTTTCGTGACGGTGCAGCGATTCGGCACTCTTATCGTAAATAGTTTTGAGGTCGCTGCCCATTACATCGCGCAATGCGGCACAGATGGCTTCGCGTTCGCGATGCATACCTATGCTGTGTGCCTGAAGCACTGCGGTTCCGTTGTAGTAATCAATAATAAGTCCGGGGAGTCCGTCGCCTTCGGCATATACTAGGCGGCACACATTGGTATCAGCACGACCCAGCAAACCGGTGTGGCGGCGGAATTCAACGGCATTCCGGATTTTCTGCTGCCAGAAGTTTTCGCCGAGTTCACCTTCGCTGAAACTGAGCATGCGCACAGCAATAGAGCCTTCCTGATAATGCCCCGTGCCGAGATATTCATCGTGGTTGGAATATACATCCACCAAGTCGCCGTCGAATACCGGGCCTTTAATTTTTTTGATGGCTCCTGAGAATACCCAGGGATGAAACCGGCGAAGCGATTGGTCTTTGCCTGAGCCGAGAATAACAGTACTGCGGTTTGCCATAGCGCGCAAAGGTAAGCACAATGCGCTAAATTCTGAGGCTGCCTGCTTTTACCCTGAATCTCCACGGCAGCAGGGCATGATCGCCCGCATAATCAACACCCACGCGCGGATCGGCTATTGTGTTTTCGGGGGCAATATGTATTCCGGTTTCTTCAATTCGGATTTCTCCTGTGCGCAGCGACATACCCGTGTGCTGTGTGCGTATTCCCAATGCCTGAGAAACAGTACCCGGCCCGGCGCTTAATTTACTGAGGGACCCTTTGTGATTGCGCCGCTGCTGCATCAGTTCAATTCCTTTTTCGGGTTGCACAGCACGGATCAGTATTGCATGCGGTACATCGCGCACATTGGTAACAATATTGAACAGATGATGAATGCCGTAGCAGAGGTAAACATAAGCAACTCCGCCTTCAGCATACATCGGTGCTGTGCGCGCTGTGCGGCGGCCATTGTAGCTATGCGAGGCTTTATCTGTTTCGCCGGCGTAGGCTTCGGCTTCGGTAATTATGCCGCTTGTAATTTCACCGCCAAATGTGGTGAGTAAACGTTTGCCGAGAACTTCCTGTGCAAGAGTTACAACATCATCGCGCAGATACCAGCTTTGGGATACCAGTTTGCCCATTCACAAACTTACCTGATTTTTACAGAACTGATAATTCCATACTTCCACTCAATGATTAAATATTTTTATGTAAAGTAACTGCATGAAGTAATAATATTATTAAAATACTTAAGGCAGATCATTTGTGTAAATGATAACCATTTCTAAATAAAAAGAAAAGGGTGTTTGTATATTACTAATCGATGAAGTTAAATTTCTTTTACAGTCACACAAATTCAAATCATTTGTGTGATGCCAGGACTACTATCTATAAGATAGTGATAAAGCTGGTAATCGGCTGTTTTTATAAACCAGATATAAATAAAAAAACATCCGGCCTTCTGACCGGATGTTTTAGTTGCGATAGACTTTTAAAATAATCTTATCGAATTACGTTCACATGCGTAACCTTCCGTTCTAAACGGTTATTGTTGCAAGTTGTACGATAATCCATGATTACAACATACGTATCTTCCTGAACCAATACACCGTTGAGCTGACCATTCCAGCCATCATAAATAGTATTGCCGGTGTAAATGAGTTGTCCCCAGCGGTTGTAAATGCGCATTCTGAATTCTGTAATACCTGTACCTAATGCAAGGAACTGATCATTTTTGCCGTCGCGGTTAGGCGTAAAGGTATTGGGTACATACAATGCACCTTCAC
>CALRTD020000198.1:0-7763 GCA_943371015.1 Synechococcus sp. UW140
AGAACGCCGAACAAAAGCCTTGAATTCATCTTCTGAATAGTTTGCAGTTCCGGGTTTGTTTACTTCCCGCATTATTGAAACAGCAGTTCCCCAATTGAAAATCTCTTTTTGAATAGGAGTCAGTTCTCTGGATATGTCAATATCATTCCGCTCGTTCCTTAGCTGATTTTCTTCTGTAACTTCTATACTGTATGTAAGTGTTTCCGGCGGTGGCTGCTGTTTATTTTCGGTTTCAGGAAGTAATGGCGTATAATCAGGTTTATATTCGGGAGAGTAGGGAATAGTGTAGGGCAATGTTGAATCGGCAGCAACATTTACGATGGTTTTTTCATTATCTGTCAAGGAACTATCCTTTCCGCCTTCCGATAATTTCTTCTTATACCCCTCAACTTCCTGCAACTGCTTATAAGTCCCGTACATCCGCACATCATACGCATCATAATACCCCAAAGCTTTACCCGCCTGCATTTTCTTCACAATAGCCGGCCAGGTGTAAAGCTCAAAAGCAGCTTTTGCCGCCTTAACTTGCTGCTGATACTTCTGAGCAGCTTCCAGACGTGGATCTTTCCGAAAACCATAATGGTTTTCATCATCTTCTTCGTGTGCGAATAGGTTATTCGACATAGAGGTTATGCTTATCAACAAACGGGTTGTGCTTCCATTAATTCCCAACTACTGTTGTTTCAGATGCACATTTGAAACAAGTAGTACAGCACTTTACAAGTTCCGGCAGCAAAAAGCTGAAATCAAGGAAAAATTCGGGCAGTTTTCACAGACTATCTTGGGGGCTAAAAAAACGAAGATTGCTGATAGATAATCTTTTAGCAAACACAAAAGACGTGTTTTTTCACAGACAATCTTTTTGTGAATGGTGTAGTTATATGTTTTCAGTTATTTAACTTAAAGTGGAAAATTTGCAGTTTTTGCAATTTTAAGCAAGTCAAATATTTTCTGGGTATCTATATGAAAACGGAAAGATATCCACTATATATGTTTCTTTCTATGGAGTAAATAATTAAAATAAATAAACAGATATATTTAATGTAATTATCTGGCATTTATTTCCCGAATTTTCAGGAAATCATTTAAGCTGAATTCGGGTTTGTATGCTGTTTTCCAATTAAGTACCTTTGCTGCGGTTTTAACAACAAATTAAACATGAAAAAAATTCTATTTGCCGCGCTGGTGGTTGGCGCTTTTACCGCTTGTGACAATGCCGCTGCCGATGATAAAAAAACAGGTGTTGATACAACACTCTCTTTTTTCGGTGATACAATTTCTGCCGATGGAGCAATTCCCGCTAATCAGTTGCTTGCGCAGCTTACCGGAAAAGATTCTATGCAGGTGAAAGTTGAAGGCACAATTCAGGAAGTTTGCCAGAAAAAAGGCTGCTGGATGAAAGTGCAGCTCGATGATAAGAATGAAATGCGTGTACGCTTTAAAGACTACGGTTTCTTTGTGCCGAAAGATGCTTCAGGTAAAAAAGTGGTGATTGACGGTTGGGCTTATGCCGACAGCATTTCGGTTGCTGATCTTCGTCACTATGCCGAAGATGCCGGCGACAGCAAAGAAGAAATTGAGAAAATTACTCAGCCCGAAGCCGAATATACATTCATGGCTCGCGGTGTTATCATTCGCAAGTAATGAAACAATCCATATTGATAGCCCTGGCAGGAATTTGCATTCTTGCCGGGGCTTTTGCTGCCTGCAACAGCAAGCCCGAAGATCCGAAAGCCTGTGAAACCAAACCGCTGAATCCCAACGGCGATTCGGAACTGGCTTTATTGATGCGTGAAATGACGAAGAGCACCGAAAGCATGAGTGCGGCGTTAAAAAACGGGACCGATTTTCCTGAAAAACCAGAAGGCTTTGATAAAATAATCAACGCCGTCCGCACCGATTCTACTATTGAGCAAGGGCCTTATGCGATTTATGCCAACGCCTGGCTCGGTGCGCTCGATCGGTTGTATGCTGCGCCCGAAAACAAACGCCCGGAAATGTTTAATGCACTGGTCTCAAACTGCGAATCCTGTCACCATGCGTATTGTCACGGGCCGCTTGAGCGCATTGCCAAAATGCACGTTAAATAACTGTTTGTTGAAAACCCTGTTAGCATTGGAACTACGGCACAAGTAACCTGCGGCCATTGTTGGCGTAAACTTGTGTATGCTTTTTCAGCTTACGAAAACTAAATTTTTTCAGGCGTTTGTTTTTCTGCTCTTGCTTTCGGCTTGTGGCGGTAACGACAAAACCAAATCTCAGCAAGTCTTTCGGTTCAACGAACTGGGCGATGTAACCTCTCTTGATCCCGCTCTTTCCGGTTCGTTCGAAAACAATTGGGCTGTTCACCAACTGTTCAATGGTTTGGTCGAAATGGATGATGAACTTCGCGTTCGTCCGTGCATTGCAAAATCGTGGAGCATTAGTGATGATGGTTTGGTGTATCGTTTTATTTTGCGGCGCGATGTTTTTTTCCAGGATGCACCGGAGTTTGAAGGTGGAAAAGGCCGTGCAGTAATTGCTTCTGATTTTGTCTATAGTTTTTCGCGCCTGTTCAACAAAAGCATTTCCAATGCATCAACACTCGTGAGTATGATTGCTCACGATCCCGAAAAAGGCGAAAACGGATTTACTGCCGTCAACGATTCAACATTCGAAATCCGTTTGCGGCAGCCATTTGCGCCGTTTGCGGGCGTGCTTTCCATGAAATATTTTTCAGTAGTGCCGCACGAGGTTGCTGATAAATGGAAAGCTGATTTCGGCCGGCATCCTGTTGGTACTGGTCCTTTTCAGTTGCGCGTATGGAAAGAAAAAGAACGTCTTGTTCTTGATCGGAATCCTAATTATTTTAAAATGGATGAAAACGGTAAACGTTTGCCGTATCTCGAATCGGTAAATGTGTCGTTTATCAAAAGTGCGGAGGCGGCTTTCATGCAATTCCTCAGCGGCGATCAGGATATGCTTTCGGGTATTGATGCGATTAACAAAGAGCTTGTACTGGCGCGCGACGGATCGGGACTGAAACCTGAAATGAAACAACGTTATGTACTGCAAACAGGCCCGTTTCTGAAAACCGATTATCTCGGCATTCTGATTGACGGCCCCGGCAGCGGCGGAGAACTCAATCCGCTTCAAAAAAAACAAGTCCGACAGGCCATAAATGCCGCAATTAACCGCGAGCGGATTATTCGCTTTTTGCGTTACAATATTGGAACACCAGCAGTTCACGGCTTTATTCCTGACGGCATGAATGCTTATAATCCGGCTCAGCTCAACGGTTTTACTTATGATCCGGATAAAGCCCGGCAGTTGCTTATTGATGCCGGTTTCCCGCGGGGCAAAGGATTACCCGCAATAAAACTTACCACAACGGCATCTTATCTTGATATTGCCGATGATATTCACAACCAACTGAGTCAGGTAAATATTCCCTGCGAAATTGAAATCCTGCAGCCTGCCCTGTTTAAGACAGCTGTGGCCGACGGGAAAGTGAATTTTTTCCGTAAGTCATGGATCGGCGATTATCCTGATCCGGAAAATTTCATGGCTTTGTTTTACAGCAAAAATTTTAGTCCGAACGGCACTAACTATATGCATTTCAGTAATCCGGCTTACGATAAGCTGTATGAACAATGTTTGACAGAACAAACCGACAGTGTGCGCAGCCGTTTGTTTCTTGAAATGGATCAGTTGCTGGTTGACGAATCGCCGGTAATTCCTTTGTTTTATGATGAGGTAGTGCGGCTGGTGCAAAAAAATGTACAGGGACTCACTGTAAATCCAACCAACTTGCTGAGTCTTGAGCGTGTGAAGAAACAGTAAACATTTTTACAGATTCTGCGTACACATTGCCTGAATTTTGATCTTTACAAAATAAACCGGATCAGTGCCTCGTATTCTTCGTCTTATCAATCGTTTCAACCTCGGCGGGCCAACCTACAATGTGGCTTACCTGAGCAAATATCTCGCACCCGAATTTGAAACCTTGCTGGCCGGTGGTGATAAAGATGAGTCGGAGGGAAGTTCCGAATACATTGTTCGTCAGCTTGGTCTTGAACCTATGGTTATTCCTGAGATGCGCCGCGCCATAAATTTTCGGGATGATCGTGCTGCTTACCTGAAAATCAAGAAACTGATTAAAGATTTTCGTCCGGATATCGTGCATACGCATGCTTCAAAAGCCGGCACACTCGGGCGTTTGGCGGCATCGGCCTGCAATGTGCCGGTTGTTGTGCATACGTTTCATGGCCACGTTTTTCATTCGTATTTTGGTAAAGCGCAAACGGAATTTTACAAGCGCATTGAGCGCTATCTGGCCAAACGCAGTACAGCTATTGTAGCCATCAGCGAAAAACAGAAATACGAACTTACAGCCGAGCATCGGATCTGTAAGGAGGATAAAATTTCTGTAGTGCCGCTGGGCTTTGATCTTCACCGGTTTCACGACAACAGCGGTAGTCTTCGTCAGGCATTCAGGCGAGAGTGGAAATTGCGTGATGATGAAATTGCGCTCGTGATTTTGGGTAGGCTTGTGCCTGTAAAAAATCATAGTTTGTTTTTGCAAGCACTTCGGCAAGTGATGGCGCTCAGAAAGCAACCGGTTCGGGCTTTTGTGGTGGGCGATGGAGAACTGCGCGCAGCATTAGAAACTGAGGCCCGGGAACTTGGCTTTTCGGTAGCTGTTTCGGCTGATGATGCTCCGGCAGATATCACGTTCACATCGTGGATTCGTGATGCCGAGCGCGTGCTGGCCGGTGCTGATATTGTTTGCCTGAGTTCGTGGAATGAAGGCACTCCGGTTAGCCTTATTGAAGCTCAGGCAGCCGGAAAGCCAGTTGTAAGCACAAGGGTGGGCGGAGTGGAAAATGTGGTGGACGAGAACGTCACCGGGTTGCTTTCTGCAACCGGCGATGCTGAAGGATTTGCCGGAAATCTGCTCCGGCTGGTGAATGAGCCTTCGCTGCGCACTGCAATGGGACAAAGAGGTCGTCCGCATGTAGAACAGCGATATCATTACACCCGATTGGTGAACGACATGGCTGCACTTTATCACCGGCTGCTGGCAAATACCTGAAAAGCTGCTATTTTTGTTAGCTTTGTGTTCCGACACCTCGTATTCAAACCTATGATTCGCCTACCGTTTTCACTTATTCTTGTGCTGTGTTTTGCAGCAGCTTCTTTTTTTTCATCTTGCCGAACCATCAATTCGAGCATCATGCTGCAAACCGATAAGGCATTTGCATTTGATACACTCAGCATTGATTCAGCAAATACTTATTCACGCGAGTATCGTCTTGGAGGCAATGATATTATTGACTTCCGGCTGTTTGCAAATGATGGTTTCAAGCTTATTGATATTACATCGCTGACTTCCAATGCCGGAGCCGGAAACACATTTATCCGTCAGGGTTTTGAGTACCAGCTCGATTATGACGGAGTAGTTCGGCTGCCTATTATTGGTACAGTAAGTCTGAAAGGAATGACCATCCGGGAAGCGGAACTGCATCTCGAACAGCGTTATGCAGAGTATTATGTAAAACCGTTTGCCATTATCAGAATTGTAAACAGAAGAATAATTGTTTTTCCCGGCGAACCCGGTGCTGCCCGTGTAATTGAGCTGAATAACAATAATACTACACTCATCGAAGCATTGGCTCAGGCAGGCGGAATCAGTGAGAATGGTAAATCGCACAAAGTGCGGCTTATCCGGCAAACAGCTAATCCCAGCGATCCGAAAGTCTATAAAATTGATCTGTCTAACATGAATAATATTGCACAAGCAAATATTGTGGTGCAATCCAATGATATTATTTATGTTGAACCACGCCGACAGCTTGCCAGCAGAACACTAAGGGAGATTACACCTATAATTTCTCTTGCATCAAGCCTTTTCACATTGTACGTGATCATACTTCGTCTCTGATTTTTCTATGCTTCAGGCCCAGATAAACGATAAAAACGAAAATCTTGACAGGTACCGGGAGCGGATCACCAATTTCAGTGGTGAATTTGAGCTTGGTTTGTTCCTGTTTATTGCAAAACGTTCGCTTTTCTGGATTGTTGTTTTTTTCGGATTGGCTTTAGCCGGGCTCTGGCTATATCTTCGCTATTCACAGCAAGTGTATGAATCGGCTGCAGTGGTGCAGATTAACACCAGCAACAATGCGAAAGTGCTGAATGTGCAAAGCATTTATGACATTGAGGAGCAAAATGATCTTGCAAGTGCTATTGAAGTTATTCGATCTAAAGTTTTTTTGCGGCGGGTAATGATGAAACTTCCGCTTCAGGTAAGCTATTTCGCACAAGGAACATTTAAAACAAATGAACATTATCGGAATTCGGCTTACACTGTAAATTATAACCTGAAATCAAATGAACTGTTTGGTGTTCCTGTATCAATTACATTTAAAGGAACGAGCGGGGGAGAGCTGAGTTTTTCTGTCGGCGGACAAACATTCAAAAAGCCGTTTGTCAATAATATCTGGACAGAATTTCCGCAAGGTTCGATATTGGTAAGTCTCAACAGCAAGCAGTTGCAGTCGATGCTGGCCAATGAAGGCGGCGACAAAAACGAGTATTACTTCATCATTCGTGATCCGGAAACACTTGCCGATATGTATGCGCCGCAAGTTTCGGTAATGATTATTAATGAAAGTGCTAAAACACTTCGTATTTCGTTTCAGGATGGTAATCCGCAAAAGACGGGTGACGTAGTAGCTGCAATAGCTCAGGAGTTTATTGATTATGATGTAGAACGCCGAAGCGAAAGTGCTAAAAAAGCATTGGCATTTATTGATGAGCAGTTGGGAAGTGTACAGCGACAGCTAAAAACTTCTGAAGATTCGCTTCGCCAAATTCGTTCGCGCAAGCAAATTCGGGATAACGAGACATCGAATTCATTTAACATGAATCGTTTCGGCAATCTCGAAGATCAGCTGATCCGGCTTCAGCTTGAAGAGAGCATACTCCGTGAAATTGCCGGAAAACTGAATGCTCCGCAAACCGATGTACGTTCGATGCTGGCTTTGCTTGCCGGAACAGAAAGTGCTTCTACTCTTTCAACTCCGCTCAGTAATTTATACCGCCTTAGTGTTGAGCGGCAGGAGATGATGTACTCGATGACCGAATCGAGCGAATCGGTGAAGGCAATGGATTATCAGATTGCTATTCAAAAAAACATTGTCATTCAAAGTGTAAATACACTGCTCGAACAATCGTCTATCCGCAGACGTGCTGTTGAAAATAAGCTTGGTGAAATAGGTGCTCAGCTTCCTTCGCCGGAGCAGGATATGGTTGATTACAACAGCATGCAGCGGCAGTACAACATCAACGAGAAGTTTTTTACCATGCTGCTGGATAAGAAAACCGAGTATTCGATTTCGGAAGCCGGTTTTACAGCCAAGCACATAATATTAGATAAGGCAACAATTCCCTCAACACCTATAAAACCGAGTCGCCGTTCGGCTATAATTACTTGCTTGCTGCTGGCCATTGTTGCCAGTTTGGTACTCATCGTTGTGCGATATATTTTTCATGATAAAATCGGATCACTGAACGAGATTATGAAGCACACACAGGCCAGCATTAGTGCGCTGGGCATTGTGCCGAGATACAAAGAAGACATTCCGGTCTCGCAGCTTCTCGTTGATCGCTTTCCGAAATCACTCATTGCCGAAGCATTTCGTTCATTGCGCACCAACCTGCAGTTCATTTCCAACGAACCGGGTTCCAAGGTAATGGCTATTACTTCTACCATTTCTGGT
>CALRTD020000199.1:0-7743 GCA_943371015.1 Synechococcus sp. UW140
CATCCACGTTTCTGTCTGATGCAACTGCCCCGGCAAATTCAATCCCCAACCGCTCTGCTATTGATGAACGAACCTGCAGCGGATTAAGAATCTCACCTTCAATTTCTGATGATTTGAGCACATCCAGTGTTAAGGTTTCAAATACAGCTTCATCTTGCAGCTCAAACCCGAACATCTGCATCTTTCCAAGCAAACGCCCCTGCAGATTTCTAACTTCGCCAAGCTGATCAATCACTTCATCACTCTCCCAAAGAAAACCCGGCCAGTTATAATTCTGATGTATATAATCGCTCATTCGCCTTAAATTATGCAACAAATATACGCCATATTCGTCGCATCCAACAACTTTCGTCGCATTTTTTGCATCAATTAGCCAGTTTATTCGTTGCAAAGGGTACTTTACAAGTTAATTTTTGAGCTGCGAATTCATACTTTCAGAAGATCCGAAACAGTAAATCAACAACCAGAATGCTTTTCCGCACCACTTTTGCCGATCCGTTTAAACCTCAACTTGTGGAACTTGGTCAACTCACACCCGAGCAAATACACAACGCATTCAAGAGTGCGCCGTGGAATGAGTGAGTGGCTCAAATCAATGCCGATGATGGTCGCGAAGTGTACTTCTCGCCCAGTTTAGAGGTTGAAAACCCTAACAATAAACATGGCATGAGTCTCTCAGCTATCGACGGGCAAGAATGGCTGATTTTTTACAAACGCCCAAAACTCATTACCAAACGCAGTTTATTTGGCAAAAAGCAAGTGATGGACGAAAATTACATGTCGGAAAAATCCGTGCAGGGAACAGATGAAGTCTTACATTATTTACAAACTTTTCTGGATGGGAATTCCGACGAGTTGGAGCGGATGTCTGCGTAATTAGGTTGATCAAACCTTATGCTTGTGGAGTACAATTTTAGCTTGTTGCCAACTACTGATAACGGTTTGAAAATTGATGATACAGTATATTTCTGCACAAAGGTTCAACAGAAGTACTTCTGTTGAACCTTGCACTGCTATTAAATAAAAGCAGTTCAGCAATAAGAAAGCCGAGCCGCTATATAACCGATTTTCAATTAATCAACTTTGCAGAGCCGGTAAAAAGTAAGCCCTTTGTGAGATTTGGCAACTTTTCCGTCATTGTCAAATGACCAAACATCATGAAATTTAGTGTCTTTGTTCACCAGAACTATTTTACTCCCTTTCTGCGTCCAATTACCCTTCACTATTAATTTCTTGTTTGAAACTGAAAAGTCTTGGTAATAAAAAGTGTGATCAGCGTTAATCGTCAATTTGATTTGAGCCGGGTCAGATGCAGAACCAGAATAGGTACCAATAAATTGATCGGTATCCATTTTTGCAAAGGAAGACATTAGAAAAACTAGTGCCAGTAATGTCAGCGTCTTAATTGTTTTTGTCATGATTTCTTTGTTTTTAATGAGTGGTATCCTAATGAAATTTACTGGCAACTTTTTGTTGCTACCTCAAGATACGGATCTTTATCTTAGTTATTGATGTGGTATAGAAAATTTTCGGTTTTCATAAAGTTGAATGTGGTGCCTGGAAGCACTGGCTATTGCAAATGAGTTGTTATTAGCGGCCTGTTTCACTATCGAATAAATTTTACCTTCTCATTTAACTCAATGGCAAAATAAACTTCGAGTTTCTCTTGTGAAATGTTTATGGTCTTGTATTTGTCAATTGGTTCAGAATATTCTCCAACCCAACAGCAATACATTTCTGTAAAATTATGATCCGTTGTATTTGACTTTAAAATTCCTATCAGTTTCTGTGTTTGGTCAAAATATCTTTGTTCCTGCTCAATTATTTTTTTAGTCTTCTCTATCTTTTTTATTATGTACTTGTCTTGTGTTCCAAGTATCAGCCGTATTGGATTTAGTAAACTCTTTTTCTGTCTAACTTTTTGCTCAATTTCTGTTTCTGACATTCTCCGTGGACTAAAATTCTTTTCAATTCCAAAGTCGCAGCTGCAGCCTCTGCTTGTCCCGATAAAGTAGATATTCTTATTCTCAAATTTGTCAGCGATAGGTTTGAACTCTTCAATAATTGCTTCTATAGAAATGTCAATGCGTTCTTGGTCAAATGGAATTTCTTCCAATTTATCTTTTGTTGCAATAAAAAGTATTTTACACATTCTTTAGTTTCTAGTTTTATTGTCGTATTGTCTTGTAATGTTGTCTATAACGAATGCCGATTTGCCAATGAGAGAATTATTAGCAATAGACTTTAACAGGAGTACAAAGTTTCAAGTTTGCACATCACTCCGCCTGACGCAAAGCCTTTGATCATAGCTGCTTTATTTCTTTGTCCACCAATCGCCACCTTTGTTTTTGTATGCTGTCAAACCGTCCTTGTCTGTCCAAATAAGTGTTTCAATATTTGTTGAATCCTTTACTCGATCAGGAAACCCGTGATTGATTTGGTAGTAATTCGTTATCTTCTTTCCATTCAAATTTAAGGTGTCTGTGTTTAGTTTTGTTAAAACTGTTCCTGATCCGGTATAGAAGTCTTTAAAATCAAAATCGAAGAAGGTTTTGTTCTGAACAGGGTCTTTAGTTATTTGAATTAATTTTTTGTAATTAATCGAAGTCGTATCTTAAGTGTTCACATTTATAGACACTCCGTGCCACCTGTCAACTGGTAAAAACTTAATTGTGACCCAACAGCTTTTTCCCGTTGGTCTTGGGGTAACTAGTCCGAAACACTTTTCGCCTTTTGCACTGTCAACGCTTAGTACAGTAATTGTGTCTATATCGGTTTGTGAGTTCTGGAAATAAATTGTGTCTCCTTTTTTATAACAACTCAAATGTTTGGATTCGTTATTGTCAAACTCAAATTCTTTGTTGTCTGTCGAGCAGCAACCAGAAAAAATAAGAGCTATAATTATTGCTAGTATTCGTGACATTCTAAGAGTGTCTATAACGTTTTGCAGCTACCCGAAGGGCGGGAGTTTTACCACAAAACTTGATTTGAAAAACTAATGTTTGATTAACCACAAAACTGTTTTTGGAACACAAAACCCCGCCTTTTGGGTAGGTGCTGTTACCTGCTGGTGTTTTCATTTCGTCAATGTATAAGGTGGCTTAACGTGATAGTCTAATGGTCTGTCTGATTGCCATTTTAACGGATAAATATCGTCTTGGCTAATTTTTAGTTTTTTCAAAAGTTCAGGCTCTTCAATTCCATACCAGTCGTCACCAATGCTTAAATAAATACTGTCTTTGCTTAAAAAGTCGAATGTAGTTGTGTCAACGTAAAAACTTGCTCTGAACTCTTGTCCATTTTTAAATGTAATAGTTCCGCCAGTTTTATATTTTCTTCCGTCAAGTGCAATTTTATAGTCTCTCCAATATGTCGCACTGCAAGGTCCGACAATTACCCACACATCGTCTTTTCCACAGAATGAAATCGGTAAGTTATCAAGGTCTTTTTTAGTGAACGGCATTTGTCTAATTAGTTTCTTTAGTAAAAATTTCAATACAGGTGTCTGATAACTCCTAGAAGCTTTTCGATGCTTGGTCTTTAATTGCTTGTTCTGCAACAAATGTCAATATTGAATTTCTTTCTGTGATAGGTCGGTTTGTTTTATTTGTCCATTCATTGTTTGTCGGAACATAAATAATTGCAACGCAGTTACCGCCACCATATTCAAAAAACAGTTTAATGTCTGCTAGCCCGTCTTTATAAACAATGTAACCACAACGTCCTTCATTTATATATTCTAATTTTTGTTCCATTTCTCTTACAGTCGGTTTTCTATACTTGCAGGTAACTCCCAAATATACGCAATTAGACCTAAAAATAAACTACATCAAACCAGATAGATAAACAACTAATTTTCAATATAATATATCAATAAAAACACATCCCACGCATATACCATAAAACTAATATCCATTCAATAGATATATAAAATCCGCATCCACTAAATAACACAAAAACAACATCCCCAGTTAAACCAAGCCACAATCCCCCCGTTCTGAACACCCCCCCGTTTATAAGATTCTGCAATCCCCCCGCGTTAAGCTGTTGACCAGAGTACTTTTGATCGTTTGTATCCAGAAGACTGCCCTCATGGCTGAAAAAGAACAACCCAAAAAGGGGAATACCATGCGCAACACGCTTCGGCAGCAGGAAACGCCTGCCGAAACGCCGCCGCCTGCACCCGAACGCAAAAAACGGCCGCAGCGTCCTGCCGCGGCCGCTACCGATGAAACTCCGGCAGCGGCTGAGCCCGGCCGGAAATTCAGGTTGTTTGGCGGTGTGCAGGATCGGCTGAAGAACGATGAACGCCTGCGCAAGCTCATCGGTGCGTTTTTGCTGTTTATTGTTACCCCCTACCTCGCGGTGGCTTTCCTCTCCTACTTCTTTACCTGGAAAGCCGACCAGAACCTTGTAGCCGGCGCGCTGGGCGAGTTGTTTCAGCCCGAAGTGCGCGTTACCAATGTGCTCGGTAAATTCGGAGCCCTGGTTTCGCATGCGTTTATTCACAGCGGGTTTGGGGTGATGTCGTTTGTAATTCCGCTGCTCAGCTTTGTAAGCGGTATCCGCATGCTTACCGGTGCCGAGGTGCTGCCGTTTGGCAAAACTTTCCGCTACGGCATTTTCTCGCTGCTGTTTGGCTCGGTACTCATGGGCTACGTATTCAGCACTGCGGTGTTTTACCCGGGCGGCGTGTTTGGCTACGAAATCAGCAACTGGCTGAACGGTGTTTTCGGTAAAATTGGCACCGGGCTCTTCCTCATCTTCATTGCTGCGGCTTTTCTCATTATCGTTTTCAACTTCTCGTTTGCCTTTAAACGCGCTCCCAAAGCCGAGGAAGAAGAACCGGAAACCGAAACCGCCGAAACCACGGCCTCAAGAAACGAAATCAGAAACCAGCCGGCCGAAAATCCGAATACCGCCATTGAAGACGAAACCGACGATGAGCCTGACGACGATGAAGAAGTTCCGGAGCCGGTACTGATTATCAATACAACTCCCGCTGAACCGGAAACAGAAGAGCCTGAAGAGGAAGAAGAAACGGAAGAACCTGAGCCGGTAATTGAAACACCTCCAGTAGCCGAAATTCCGCCGGTACTCCCCGTTACCACTGATCTTACGGCCGACGACAATATCCAGTTTACCGTTGAGAAAAACGAAGAAGCCGAACTCAGTTCCGATGAAATTGGCCTGAAAGCCGAAGAATTGGTGCGCGAGTTTGGTGAGTTTGATCCAACACTCGAATTGGGCAGCTATCAGTTCCCAACCATCGACCTGCTCGAAAACTACGCTACCGGAAAAGACGGCGGTGTAAACACCGAGGAACTGAACGCCAACAAAAACAGAATTGTAGAAACCCTCGGCAACTACGGAATTGCCATTGATAAAATTAAAGCCACCATCGGGCCAACGGTTACGCTCTACGAAATCAATCCGGCTGCCGGAGTTCGTATTTCGAAAATCAAAAACCTGGAAGACGATATTGCGCTGAGCCTCTCGGCGCTGGGCATCCGCATCATTGCGCCGATTCCGGGCAAAGGCACAATCGGTATCGAAGTACCCAACCAGCATCCGGAAATGGTTCCGATGCGGGCGCTGCTGGCTTCAGAACGCTTCCAGAACAGTGCTATGGATTTGCCGGTAGCTTTGGGCAAAACCATTTCCAACGAAATCTACATTGCCGATCTCGCCAAAATGCCTCACCTGCTTATGGCGGGCGCTACCGGTCAGGGCAAATCGGTGGGACTGAATGCTATTCTGGTTTCGCTGTTGTACAAAAAGCATCCGGCGCAAATCAAGTTTGTGCTTGTCGATCCGAAGAAAGTGGAGCTTACACTGTTCAACAAAATTGAGCGCCACTTCCTCGCCAAACTTCCCGACACGGCCGAAGCCATTATTACCGATACCAAGAAAGTAGTGCATACGCTCAACTCGCTGTGCATTGAAATGGATACGCGCTATGATTTGCTGAAAGATGCACAAGTGCGAAACATTAAAGAATACAACGCCAAAATTGTGCAGCGCCGCCTGCCGCCCACCGGCGAACACAAGTTCCTGCCCTACATTGTGCTGGTGGTCGACGAATTTGCCGATTTAATTATGACCGCCGGCAAAGAAGTAGAAACACCCATTGCCCGTTTGGCACAGCTGGCCCGCGCTGTGGGTATTCACCTCATCATTGCCACGCAGCGCCCGTCGGTAAACATTATTACCGGTACAATTAAAGCCAACTTCCCGGCGCGTATTGCGTTTCGGGTAACGTCAAAAATCGACTCGCGCACCCTTCTCGATTCGGGCGGAGCCGAGCAGCTGATTGGTCGCGGCGATATGCTTTTTTCTACCGGCAACGATTTAACCCGCCTGCAGTGCGCGTTTGTAGATACACCCGAAGTAGAACGCATTTGCCAGTTCATCGGCGATCAGCGCGGCTATCCGAGTGCGTTCCTGCTTCCGGAGTATGTGGATGAAAACAGCGAGACCAAAATGGAAATTGACGAAGGCGACCGCGATTCGCTGTTTGAAGAGGCGGCACGCATTATCGTTAATCATCAGCAAGGTTCAGCCTCATTGCTGCAGCGTAAACTCAAGCTTGGCTACAACCGCGCAGGCCGCATTGTAGATCAGCTCGAAGCTGCGGGCATTATCGGCCCGTTTGAAGGCAGCAAAGCCCGCGAAGTGCTGGTCAAAGACATCCTCTCGCTTGAACAAATGCTGGGCAACCGAAAAGGCGATAATTCAGAGCCTTTCTGATATAAAACCAGAAAATAAATTCAAAAAACAGCCGGCAGCGTTAAACTCCGGCTGTTTTTTTGAGTCTGATATACTAAATGTCTTATTGTTAAAATTTGTAGTGATTATCAACAAATTATATCAGCAAGAAAGCATTTTGTAACTTTGGAACGCTTTTTGAAACCTGACCTGCATAATCGGATTTCACATCTTATGAAACCTTACCGCCAACTCGCCCTTGCCGCCTCAGCATTACTGATCTCAGTTTCTGCGTTTGCCCAGCAAGATCCCAAAGCCAAAGCTATCCTCGATGAGGTGAGCAAAACCGCTAAAGCTTACACAAGCATTTCGGCCACATTTACCATTACCATAGAAAAACCAAACGGCACAAAAGACGTTCAGGAAGGTAATGTCGTGCTGAAAGGCAAAAAGTATAAAGTTGTCCTCAATAAAAAAGTGAAGGACAAAATTTATAAAGAGGAGTACCGCAGCAACACCAAAGTGATTTGCAGCTACAGCGAGCAAAACAAAGAGGTAACTGTTGACAATGCGCCGGATCCGAACAAACCCAACGCCAAGACAGCCATTGTGCCGTCCGACATTTTCACCATTCACGAGAAAGGTTTCAAATACAAATTTGAAAAAGAAGTAACCGAGAATGGCCGCGTCATGCAACTCATCAATCTCTATCCCGAGAAGCCCGACGGAAAAAGCTATCACACTGTAAAAGTGAAAATCGATAAGCTCAAAAAGCAAATTGTTAGTGCGGTAATGATGAATTCAGATGGTTCAAAAATGACCTACACTGTAAAAACATTCACGCCCAACTTAACCATCAGCGATGCTGATTTTGAGTACAGCCTGAAAAACTACCCTGCAGGAACCGAAGAAGTTGATTTACGCTGAGCAATCACTTATCATAAAGAAACCGGCTGTCAAAATTTTTGACAGCCGGTTTTTTATTGTGAACACCTTATCCGTCAATGATCAGCATAAAGAATTTTAGCTGTTCGC
>CALRTD020000200.1:0-7742 GCA_943371015.1 Synechococcus sp. UW140
GCTGCTGCGGAAGATCCAGCAGCATTGCATTCCATGCATTGTCTATTGCTTCGTCGGTGGTGTTTTGAGGCAAATACTTGCGTAATTCGGTTCTGAATTCGTCAGGAGAGATGACGCCCTTGTCGAAATCATCAAATAAACCAGTTTGTCTTGCCTGCGTGTAAAGCTCATCGAAACTGTGAAGGCCGATTTGCTTAAAAGCAGTAGCGGTGGCGGGCATATCAAGATTAAGCAGAACGCCGCCGAGGTCAAATATTATATTACGAATCATATAAGCATCAAAAATATACAAAACAAATTCAGCCGGATTTGGTTTCTTTGTAATAACACCGGTTACCGACCTAACGCAGATGCAGCAGAAACCTTATTTAACCTGGATAGGATTAACATTAACGCTGATCGGTGCCGGAATCTCCTTTGCCGGGCTCTTTCCTTACGGTGTTGCGTTGTTTCCGCTTGTGGCGTATTTCCTGATTGCCAAAGATTTTTCTCGCTTTACAGGTCAATTTCAGTCGGCGGCTCTTTTACTTTCGGCTTTAATTACCGGAGCATTGCTTGGCGGAGAGGACAATTTTAATTTAATTGTACTCGCTGCCTGCATGTTATTTGTTGCTCTTGCCACTTATGGGCGAATGATTTTCTTCACCATATTTCGTTATGTCAATTATGGATGGCTTGAGCCTGTTTTAATTGGGGTTGCACTTTTGTTATACATTATCGGAAACATGAACACCGGTAATGTTTGGCCCTGGATTATTCCGGTTCCTGCTTTTTTGTTTGCTGGAGTAATCATGAAAGGCATTTTTGCCGACAGGAAGCAGCTAAAACCGGGGCAGCTAAAGGGCTATAAAGTTGCCACCGGCAGCGAAGCCCCCGATTTTGAACTGCCCGATGAAAATGGGAATCTTGTAAAGCTCAGCAGTTTTAAAGGCCAGCGGCACCTGCTTCTTGTTTTTGTTCGCGGCGATTGGTGTCCGGGCTGCCACATGATGTTGCGTGCCTATCAGCGCGAAAGCGAGCGACTGAAGCAGAAAAATATTCATGTGCTTTCCATCGGTCCTGATCCGGCTGGTGTAAACCGGGATATGGTGCAACGGCTCGGACTCAGCTTCCATGTTTTGGCCGACGAAGGTCAGCGCACAGCAATGCGGTATGGCGTTCAGATGCAGGAGTACGATAACGACTTTGCTGATAAATACGAAGAAGGAATTCCGCTGCCCGCATCGTTTCTGATTGATATGAATGGGAAGGTGCTTTATGTATCGCGACCGGATAAAGTAGGGGAATTCTTGAATCCTGAATTAATTTTCCCGATTATTGATAAGTTGTAGCGTTCCCGAAATCATTTGCGATGAACTGGATTTCTGTGCTTTTCATTCTTTTGTTTACTGCTGTGCTTGCGCTGGTGCTAATGTATCTGCGTTTGCGTCGCATGTCTGCACAGCCCAATGCTGCTGCTGATAATTTTCGAAGCATTGTAGAGCTTGCAAACGATTCAATTCTTGTAATAGATATTGCCGACGGGAAAATCCTTCAGGCTAACCCCGGTGCAGAACAATTATTCGGTTATACCATTGTACAACTGCAAAGCAAACGGTTTTTCGAACTCGTGCAGCCGAAAGATGTTGAACGCAGCTCAATGCTGGTTGCTGATGTTTGGGAAAAGAAAGGGTTAATTTTCAGTGATCTTCCTTTTGTAACAGCTCAAGGACAACTGCTTCCGGTTGAGTGCAGTGCCCGTGTTGCCCCATTTGCGGGTCGTCCGGCCATTATTATTTATGCGCGCGATATTCGTGAGCGGATTCGTATGGAAGGCGAAATTCAGCAGCAGGCAGCAGAAATTGATCAGAAGAATCGTGATATCACTGACAGCATCAGTTATGCGCGCAAAATTCAGGATTCAATTTTACCAACCGACGAAGAGTTGCGGGAGGTTTTGCCCGAACACTTTGTGTATTATCGCCCCAAAGATATTGTGAGCGGCGATTTTTACTGGGGAACTAAAGTAACCACAACACCACCCGGCGGAGCCGAAGCTCTCGAACTTGATATTGTAGCTGCCATTGACTGTACCGGCCATGGTGTACCGGGTGCATTTATGAGTATCATTGGCCACACACTGCTTAACCAAACACGCAGCGACCGCAGTGTAAACAGTGTGGCACAGGCACTCAGTTATCTGCATGCCGAATTACTCAAAACACTCAAAGAGCGGCATCGTGAAGAAGCGCTGCGCGATGGCATGGATATTTCGATGTGCGCCATTAACCGTAAAGAAGGTTGGCTTGAATTTGCCGGCGCCAACCACCCGCTCTATATGATTCGCGATGGAGCGCTAACAATTATTAAAGGCGATAAGCAGCCCGTAGGTCGCTTTGTACGCGAAACGCAGCCATTTACGGCTCACCGGATTGAGATAAAAACCGGCGACTTGTTTTACATTTTCTCGGATGGTATTGCCGATCAGTTTGGCGGACCGAAAGGAAAAAAGTTCAAATACAAACGTCTTCAGCAAGTGCTGCTCGATCATTCAACTCTTGAACTGAGCGGGCAATGCAAAGCACTTACCACCGCTATTAACGAGTGGATGCAGCACGAACTTCCGGGTGGGGGATTGCCCGCACAAACCGATGATATGCTGCTGATTGGTTTCCGGATTTGAATCTATGCGTGTTTATGCCGAAGCTGGTCCTTTGCCGCGGCGTAAAGTAAGCACAGCCACTTCGGGCCAGATACCCACGCGCCCCGGAAAGGCCAGAAACCCGAAGCCGCGGTTTACATAAAGATACCGGCGGGTTTCTTCATACAACCCAGCCCAGTGCGGATAGCGGAATTGTACGGGACTGAATTTCACTCCCGGAATTTCGACACCAAACTGCATCCCGTGCGTGTGCCCCGAAAGCGTTAGATGCACAGGTGTTGGGTGTTGACTCACTTTATGATCAAAGTGCGAAGGGTCGTGCGAGAGCAGTACTTTAAAGGCATCTTTCGGAACATTTTCAAGTGCTTTATCGAGATCGCCGAACGTGTGGAAACCATGTCCCCAGTTTTCAACACCGATGAGATAAAGTTGCTGTCCGTTTTTCTCAATCACCGTATGCTCATTGCGCATAAGGTTAAAGCCGATCTGTCCGTGGATCGCGTAGAGCCGTTCCATATTGGCCTGTTTGGCATCTTTAGAAGGCCAGCCCACATAATCGCCGTAATCGTGATTACCAAGAATTGAAAACTGTCCGTAAGGAGCTTTCAGTTTGCTGAAACTGTTGATCCACGGCTCCATTTCGGTAGCTATGTTATTCACCAGATCGCCGGTAAACACCAGCAGGTCGCTTTTTTGCGCGTTGGCTAATGCAATACCTTCTTCAACTGCAGCGCGATCTTTTTCCGGATCAAAGCTGCCTACGTGTATATCTGAAAGTTGTGTGATGGTAAATCCGTCGAAAGCTTCGGGCAGGTCGGGCATCCAGATATCCTCGCGGCGAACGGTAAATCTAAATTTACCAACGCTCATGCCGTGCAGGATGCCCACAAACGGAATAGCCGCCACTCCGGCCGCAATGATTCCGATAAACTTGCGGCGGCTCTCGCCAAGCGCCATCTGGTCGTCGGATACGGCATTGTTAATCAGTGCATAACCTCCGCGCAGCAGGCGGTAAACATCTTCGCCAAGCAGGAAGACAGCAAACACCAGCTTTGGCACAAAAAACAGCACCCACACACCCATAAATGTCATTGCTGAGCGGGGCATGCCCTGTTTGCCGCTATCGCCAAAAACAAAAAAGGCGAGAATGAACCAGGCAAACAATCCAATGTTCAGCCCCCAATACACCCAGTGAATAATGCGCCGGGTGCGGGTTTCAAGACCAGCTGTAAGCGGACGCAAGCCCGTAAACACATACCAGTCGATAAGCAGCAGAATGCCAAGAAAAATAAGAATGCCAATAACTGGCGGGCCTGTTCGCATAGAGAAATGTAAAATTACGTAAAGGAACAGTCGTAAGAGGCGATAGGTTTATTTTAGCTGAAGAAAGATTTCTCAGGGAAATCTAGTTGTATCGCCGTGTAAAAGCGATGTACTGCAGGGAGCTATTGGCTTAGCGGCTTTGTCTGGCTTTTCGTTGGAGCTGTTGGTTGGTGGTTCTGGTTATGAAAAAAGATTTCCCAGCTTCATTCAATTCTGTTATTTTTGCAGCCTGTTCGCAAAATTTAATTTTGCATTCCGGGCCAATAGCTCAGTCGGTTAGAGCGTCGGACTCATAATCCGCAGGTGCCAGGTTCGATCCCTGGTTGGCCCACAGCTACAGAGCGAGAAAAGAGAACGGGAGCGTGTTTTTGTACACGGCTCCCGTTCTCTTTTTCAGAATTGTAGTGATTTACTAAATTTTGCACAGTGCTTAATGTCGTCGCTACTGTATTTGGTATTTATGCTAAACGTTTTACTGGGATAAAGCTGAATAATTAATTCTTCACCAGTTTCATTCGCAGTTCATTTACCTGAACAATGTAAATACCCGCAGGCCAGCTCTCGGTATTTATCTCAGCAGAAGAGGCATTACAGATTTGCGCACTGTACACAAGCTGTCCGGTTGCATTGGTAATGTTTATAACACCAGTTGACGGTGTATCGAAAGAAATGCGTGTGTAGTTCGCTGCAGGGTTAGGATATAAAGCAGCAAAATCAGTAGTTGTCTGTTCTGCAATGCCCACTATTGCAACATCGCTGAGTGCAACAACACCGTTCCAGACACGGATCTGATTTACCGAGCCGCTTATTGAAAACTCGGAAGAGGTAAGTGTATCATCATGGAACAAATGAAACACCCGTAAACCGCTTATTGAATCGGCAACGTAGGCATTGTTGCTGTCATAACAGGCTGATTCAAGATTCAGCACATTACCGTTCAGGAGCAGGTAGGCACGTGCCGAGTCGGTTATGCCATTGCGCGTAACAACAACTGTATAATATTGGTTGGCGTTAAGTGTAGTAGTACCGAAACTTCCAGCCGAATACAGGCGGATATTGGTGTTCACATATAACCCCTGGTCGCTGCCGAGACGATCGAAATCAATAATCTTGCGATATCCGTTTACGTTGCTAAACGAGAAATCAATGGCAATTGAATAATTATCTTCTGTAAAAACAGCATCCGGAATGCTCAGCAGTAATCCGCCGCCATTACCGAAACTATCACTCACCCAGTTATAGGTTGTTGGCGTAAGGTTGGCCGAAACATTGGCATAACCAACAACTGCGCCATTACCTTGCGCATCGGCAAAGTTGCCCGAAAAATCGAACTGGCTGATGAGTGTGGCTTGGGTGAAGCCGATAACCGGGATTAGTAATGTTGCGGCAATAGTGAGTAAACTGTTTTTCATTTTCATGGATTTTTACAAAAATAGAAAACCGATGTTAGCTGAAACAGGGTACTTATATCCGAATGTGATAAAAAAAGAGAGCAGCAATAATGCCTACAACTTTTCCAATACGTTCTCAATAATTGCCGCATAGTACCTATGCTCCAGCTCCTGCACGCGTGCAGCAAGCGTTTCAACCGTATCGCTGGGCTCTACTTTGCAACGGTCGATCATAAGGAAGTTTACTTGGAAATTTTACGAGATTCTGCCAAAGAAGTGACATCTGTTAAGCGATATATTTGGCGGATGAAAAGTAGAGTGTGTTTATCATAATATTGAAGCGGGAATCGCAGTTTCTTAGGCGGCTCAAATCAAAATATAAACCCTCAATGACGGACACCACAGGATGAGAAATTACCGATCGTAAAACCAGTCAATTTTTATTTATTCTGCATCTACTTAAAGGTTTGAGACGAATAATCATATAATCCCAGTATTGAATAGTTTTCGGAACAAAAATCTGTTGAATTGAGGACAGAAAAATGAAAGTATCAAAGCACATTCTGACAAGCTAACCGCGTAAGGCTCGTAGTATTCCGTCACGATAAACATTTTCGTCCGGGAGAGCTACATTATTAAAGGCTTCCTGAACTTTATATACAGTTGTAGAATGCGTAGCTATTGGAATTACAGGTATTAATTGGCCATATTCAGTAGCGGCTGATAAGTCATAGTTATAAGTTAGGAAACTTATAGATGCAGGTTGCAGTGCATATTTTAGTAATCCTTGCTGTCCTCCCAGTCTATTTATTATTTTGGCATATACTGGTTCAGGACATACGAAGAACAAGCCTTTTTTGCAAAGTTCTTCTCGTTGTAAGACTTGTCCTTTATATATGAGTTGTGGCAGGATCCGTTTAGAAACGTTTTCCCAATTAAGCCCAGCTGTAGTTTTTACCTGAGTTCTATTTTCTTCTAAGGCTATAACACCATTTCTATAATTACCAGTGCTGTCAATAGTTTGAACCTCTACAGCAACAAATTCTTCTAAATCTCCATTTTCAGTTAGTTTGGCAAGTACCCAGTCAACAAAGTATGCGCCAGAACCAGCTCGTTGGGGTAGGCGTAATTCGCCGCCCCATTTTTTCCCAAAGACAGCAACAGATGGTCTTTTGGTAGTTTTGATTTTAGTTATCGCGTCACGGCCCGGAACAAGAGGGAAGTCACTTCCAAAGGCATGTTTTACAATATCCGAGAGCATTTTGTAGTCGTTGCCATAAAGTCTAATAGGGCAACAAATTACGGGGCCACTTGTTATTGGTTTAAGTGAGCATACGCCTGAAATTTTACCATCATTAAGAGTTTTTTCACAAGTAGTATTCAGGATCGGGCAGCACCGATTAGAGGCTGCATTTAGTGCTTCTAAAGAATTGTCCTCTGGTCTGTATCCAAAAAACTCATATATCATTGATGCCATCAGACAGCTTTATTAAATTCCTCTTTTTTATTTAGAGATAGAGCCATTGCAATAGAACGGCCTATTGCAGCAGCTAAAAAAGGCGGAACCGCATTTCCTACTTGCTCATATTGTTCAATTCTCGCTCCAACGAATTTAAACGTATCGGGGAAGGTTTGTAATCTTGCTGCTTCACGAACAGTAAAAGTTCGTTCTTCTCTGTAATGAAAATAAGCCCCCCAATGAGGGTCGCATTTAGTTAATATTGTGGATGCTAATCCATTGGGGTCAACTCGGCCATAACGTTTGGTATGATCAGAGCGCCTTGCCTGTTTCATCCCTTTAGGCAGTAAATGTTCAGGTATGTTTGTCCAATTACCTCCTACTGGTATATGTGATAACCTTTCCAAATTTACTTGTGATAGTTTTGAGGCCTCATGGTTAGTTACACCTTTAGAACCCATCCGCATCAACCGTTGAAATTCATTTTTAGCACTATATCGATATGGTTTTAATCGATCACCTAATTCACCATTTTTAAGAACGGGCAGATCATCAAGAGCATCTTTAATACTTACGAATTTTGGCAAAGTGATTTCAGCAGGAAGCGCTACTATATTCCGCCCATTGAACCGAGATGTGAAGTTAATACGAAGCGGAGCGGTATGAATAGGAGTTGGAAATACCGTTGATACATCGCGAGTGTTACGCATTCCAATTATTATTGTACGCCAACGAGTCTGTGGCACACCATAGTGCGGAGCATACAGGATTCTTACATCAACAGAGTAACCATGATTTTCAAGTTCTAAAAGTATTGCCTGAAGCGTTGAACCCCCTTCATAGGAAACTAATCCCGGTACATTTTCAATGAGAACAGCTTTTGGTTCAAACTCATCTACAAATCGAATAAACTCACGAAAAAGATGAT
>CALRTD020000201.1:0-7711 GCA_943371015.1 Synechococcus sp. UW140
GCGCATCCTGCCTCAACTGTATTCCCAATTCGCAGTTATCAATTATGAGTCAATTTTCGTAATTTCGTAACTAGGATGAGTTACATAGACATATATTCTGCTGACATAAAAAAACTTTGTGTTTTACACAACGTAAAGACGCTTTATGCCTTTGGGTCTGTGGTATCTGGTGAATTGAATGACAAAAGTGATATTGATTTTATTGTTGACTTTGAATCAATTGATATCAGTAAGTACGCAGACAATTACTATGATCTAAAATTTTCTCTGCAAGATATTTTCAAACGCACAGTAGATCTAATCGAGGAAAAGGCTATCCGAAATCCTTATTTCAAAGAATCTGTAAACAAACAACGAAAACTTGTTTATGGACATTGAAATAAAAACTTTCCTTTACGACATTCTGAATGCTATCGCTGAAATTGACTCGTTTTTTGCAGACAGTCCTAAAGAATTCGAAGCGTTTAAAAATGATATCAGAACTAAGCGGGCAGTTGAACGCAACATAGAAATTATTGGCGAGGCTATGTACCGAATCCTGCTAAGAGATGAAAATATTGAACTTTCCAATTCCCGTAAAATAGTTGATACGCGAAACAGAATCATTCATGGCTACGACTCCGTATCCGATGAAATCGTCTGGAATATTGCAATTCAGTATTTACCTGTCCTAAGAAGTGAAATTGAGACACTGCTTAATGAGTAAAAAATGCTTTTTCATTGATTGAGGTTATAACGCTGCAAAGATATAACTGATCGCTTATATTCGATTAGCTTTGCAACAAAACGTATGCCTGCCTTTCTCGAAAAAGTTGCTGATTACCTGCTCGCACATCCTGCCTCAACAGCAGGACAGCTTTGCGTGGTTTTACCCAACCGGCGGGCAGGTTTGTTTCTGCGGCATTATCTCGCGCAGCGCATTGAATCGGCACAATGGTCGCCGGCGGTTTTTTCGATTGAAGACTTTATTGGTGAAGTGTCGGGACTGCGCATGCCCGATCAGGCAGAACAACTTTTTGCGCTCTACAGTATTTATGCCGCAGACGAAGGCGGCAATGCCGAAAGCTTTGATATGTTCAGCCGCTGGGCTACAGCATTGCTGACGGATTTCAGCGAGATCGATAATTACCTTGTTGATGCCAAACAGCTTTTCGGCAACCTGGCCGATATCCGCAACATCGAAAACTGGAGCCTCGGACAAACACAGCTGACCGAGTTCCAGAAGCAATACATGAAATTTTGGGAAGCCCTCGGACGCTGGTACTACAGTTTCACCGCGCAGCTTCGCGATGATGGCATTGCCACACCCGGCATGGCGGCGCGGCATGTGGCCGAACAGGCTTCCGAAATTGCCGCTGCACAGCCGTGGAGCCTTGTTGTTTTTGCAGGCTTCAATGCGCTCACGGCAGCCGAAGAAAAAATAATTTCGCAGCTTCGGAAGCTCGGCAAAGCCGAGGTGCTTTGGGATGCCGACCGCTACTACCTTGCCGATCCGGTGCAGGAAGCAGGGCGGTTTCTGCGCAAAAACAAAGGCGAATTGTTTCGCCCTGCCCGCCCCGACTCGCCCGAGTTTGCGCATACCGAAGACACGCTGGCGGCATCGCCCAAAAACATTACGGTAGTTGGCGTTGCGGGACACGCCGGACAATCGCGCGCGGCGGCACATTTTCTGCGGCAGCTTCCGAAAGACGAGTTGCAATCGCCCAAAACAGCCGTAGTGCTTGCCGATGAGCAATTACTCCTGCCCGTGCTGCATGCGCTGCCCGAAGAAACCGAGCGCGTAAACATTACCATGGGCTATCCGCTGCGGCACACGGCTGTGGCATCGCTTACCGATACGCTCTTCAGTTTGCACGAACATGCGAAGCGTTTCAGCATCCGCACCCGCGAAGGCGAACTGAAATATTACCATATTGATTTGGTGCGCTTGCTGCGGCATCCCTGGGTGCGGATGCTGTTTGCAAAAACACAGCTTACCGATCAGCTTGCCGATCAGATGGCGAGGCGCAATGTGGTTTTCATCGCCCCTACTCAATTGATTGCTTTTGATGAAAATATCAGCAGCGAAGAACAGACGCTGCTGCTGGATTTACTGAAACCCTGGGGCGATGTGAACGATGCGTTTGACGGGATGAACCGTGTAATATCGCATCTGCGAAAGCTGTTTACACCCGAAAGCGAAGACGATGCCCCTCCGCTCGATTACGAATTTCTGTTTCAGCTGAGCCGCATTGTCAACCGCATGCAAACGCTCACCGCGCGCTGGCCGTTTATGAATGATTTGCGCACGCTGCGTTTGCTGATGGCGCAGCAAATTGCACAGGCCGCACTTCCGTTCTACGGCGAACCGCTGGCCGGCCTGCAGGTGATGGGTTTGCTGGAAACACGCACACTCGATTTCGAAAACATCATTCTGCTTTCGGCCAACGAAAATGTGTTGCCCTCGGGGCGCTCGCAGCATTCGTTTATTGTGTTTGATTTGCGCCGCGCATTCGGCTTGCCGGTTTGGCACGAGCGCGATGCGGTGTTTGCGTATCACTTTTATCACCTCATGCAGCGTTCTAAAAATGTGGTGATTTTATACAATACCGAATCCGATAAATTCGGAAGCGGCGAACGCAGCCGGTTTGTAACACAGTTGCTGCACGAACTTCCGCAGGTGAGTCGCAATGTGGTAATTGAAGAAATGCTGTTCGACAGCGGTGTAAAAACCGGCGATACTGCTCCTGAAATCACGGTTCAGAAAGATGAGGCCGTTCTCGAAAAGCTGCATACACTGGCCGATTCAGGGCTTTCGCCTTCGGCGCTCAATAGTTTCCGCGATTGCAGTTTGCGGTTTTATTTCAGCTATGTAGCCGGATTGCGTGAAGCTGATGAGGTGGAAGAAACCATTGGCGCTGATACGCTCGGCACTGTTATTCACGCCACACTTGAGCAACTTTATACACCGCATCTTGGTGAGTTGCTCACGCCGGAACTTATTCAAACATTACAACAAAAAGCACCTGCGGTATGCGAAAAAGAATTTGCCGTAGTTTGTCCGCCTGATGAAACTGGCTACGGCAAAAACCTGCTGGCAAAACGTATTGCCCTACGTTATCTCCAACGTTATTTTGATGCTGAAATCAACCGTGTTGCGCGGTTGCAGAAAGCAGGAATTCCGGCAAGTGTGGTAGCGCTGGAAGCGGAACTCCGCGCAGGCATTGTAGTTGACGGCCGCGAAATTATGCTGCGCGGAACCGCAGACCGTATCGACAGAAATGGCGATCAGGTGCAGCTTATCGACTATAAAACAGGAAAGACCGATAATAACGAACTAAAGTTTAAAGACTGGGAAGAAATTATCGGCAACACCTCCATTTCAAAAAGTTTTCAGTTGCTGATGTATGCCCTGCTCTATCAGCGTTTGCATCCCGAAACAAGTGCTATTACTTCGGGCATTGTATCGTTTCGTGATCTGAAAGCCGGTGTAAAAAAAGTAAGCACACCTTCGGGCGATTTGCTGCGTAATGATGTATTGGTTTTGTTTGAAGAACAGCTCAACAACTTGCTGCGTATTTTACTGGATACTTCTATTCCTTTTTCGCAAACCGATGATCTGAAAAAATGCAGGATTTGTCCGTTTGCTTCGGTTTGTAATCGCTGATTAACTACAATGCTGTGGAAAGTTTTCTTCAGCTTTAGTCTAGCAAGACAATAAGCTTCATCCGTCGCCGACGGCTGATACATACGGCAGTACCGTATGTGTATACTTTCGGCAGACTAAACTTTTTTTGGTGTTTGTTGTTTCAAAGAAGCGGTCTGTTATCGGCTGCATGTTTGTACTTTTACACTGTTTATGAGTTACGCCAGTTTACGTGCCTGTGTTGATGATCTTGAGCGCCATGGTCATCTGATTCGGATCCGCGAGGAAGTTGATCCTTATCTTGAAATGGCGGCCAGTCATTTGCGTGTGTTTGAAGCCGGAGGGCCAGCGCTTTATTTTGAGAACGTAAAAGGCTCACCGTTTCCGGCGGTTTCCAATTTATTTGGCACATTAGAACGCAGCCGGTTTATGTTCAGGCATTCGCTGGATGCGGTGCAGAAATTAGTGTTGCTGCGTTCAGATCCGATGCAGGCATTGCGTCAGCCGCTCAAACATCTTGGCGTTCCGTTTACCGCAATTAAAGCCTTGCCGCGCAAAGCACGTTTTTCGCTGCCTTCGGCTGAGTTTGAAACGCAGATTTCAAAACTCCCGCAAATTCAGCACTGGCCGATGGACGGTGGCCCGTTTGTAACGCTGCCCATTGTTTATACCGAAGACATTGACAAGCCGGGCGTGATGCGTTCCAACATTGGCATGTATCGCATTCAGCTTGGCGGGAACGATTATGTGCAGGACAAAGAAATTGGTTTGCACTATCAGTTGCATCGCGGTATCGGCGTGCATCAAACCAAAGCCAATGCAAAAGGCCAGCCGCTGAAAGTGAGCATCTTTGTAGGCGGTCCGCCTGCGCTTACGTTTGGCGCAGTAATGCCGCTGCCCGAAGGGCTTTCGGAACTCACCTTTGCCGGCGTGCTTGGCGGGCGGCGTTTCCGCTATGCGTATCGCGATGGTTTTTGCATTTCTGCTGATGCTGATTTTGTGATTACCGGCGAAGTATATCCCGGCGAAAACAAGCCCGAAGGTCCGTTCGGCGATCACCTCGGCTATTACAGTTTGAAGCACGATTTTCCGCTGATGCGTGTGCACAAAGTGTATCACCGCCGCGATGCCATCTGGCCGTTTACCGTGGTGGGTCGTCCGCCGCAGGAAGACACGAGTTTCGGTGCCTTGGTGCATGATTTAACCGGCAATGCGATTCCCGATGAAATTCCCGGTCTCAAAGCCGTTCATGCTGTAGATGCGGCCGGTGTGCATCCGTTGCTGCTGGCGATCGGCAGTGAGCGTTATACACCTTACCTGCCCACGCGCCGCCCGGCCGAAATCATTACGCAGGCCAATGCGATTCTGGGATTCGGGCAACTCTCGCTGGCCAAATACCTGTTTATCTGCGCCGGTGAAGATGATCCGAAATTAGATATCCATGATGTGGTGCCGTATTTCACGCACCTGTTCAAACGCATTGATTTAACGCGCGATCTGCATTTCCACACCAACACCAGCATGGATACGCTGGACTACAGCGGCACCGGGCTCAATACCGGTTCCAAAGTAGTGTTTGCGGCAGCCGGAAATCCGCTTCGCGAGCTTTGTACAACCGCCCCGGCGCTGCAATTGCCGGTAGGATTTGAAGGCTGCGGCTTGGCCATTCCGGGGGTACTTACCCTCAGCGGTCCGAAGTTTACGAGCTACGAAGCCGCAGCGCGCGAACTGAAGGAGCTGACTGAGGCACTGGGCGCGCAAACCGAAAAGCTCAGCGAAACCGCCATGATAGTGCTTTGCGACGATGCTAAGTTTACAGCAGCCACCGTAAACAACTGGCTCTGGGTGACGTTCACGCGCAGCAATCCCTCGCACGATATTTACGGCGTGAATGCCTTTAATGAGCACAAACACTGGGGCTGCCGCGGCCCGGTAGTAATAGATGCCCGCATTAAACCGCACCACGCGCCCCCGGTCGAGAAAGACCCGGCTACAGAGCAGCGTATTGACCGGTTGTTTGCGAAAAGTGGTTCGCTGTACGGTAAAATTTAATGTCTTAGCGTTAGTTTTCGGGGAAGATTCAGGATATTTGCTCCTGTAATCTTTAACCCTATTTCTACAGTGTTTCGTTTCCGTTTTGGTTTACTGGTGGCCGCAGTGCTGCTGAGCGTTGCTGTGTTTGCACAGCACAGTGATTTTCCGTTGTTGTATTCGTATGGGAAGTTGCCCTACTCTTTTACTTCATCACCTGAACAACGGGCAAATGACCAGGTTCAAAAATGCAGAATTGAGGGTGTTTCGCTTAATCAAGGTTACATCAACTACATCTATTTAACAGAATATGCTTTTACCAATTTCATTTATTCAGGGCATGTAACTACTGGCGACTCGGTTAGCAGGTTCGCTCAAAATATCGCAGATAATCTGTTGGATGCAACACCTGAATTAAAGTTAAAGGTTCGTATATATCTTCTTCGCTCAACAGAAGCCCGTATCTACAATTTTGGTAACGGTAATATGCTTCTGAGCACCGGACTTGTTGCTAAAATGGCAACAGAGGGTCAACTAGCTTTTATGCTGGCCAGAGAAATTATTCACCTCAGTGAAAAACATTACATGACTGAATTTCGCAGTCAGACATTGCTGAATAAAGAATATGCCAATTCCACTTCTTCTCTGTTCACTTGCTCAATTGAACAGGAAAAAGAAGCGGATAATGGAGGACTAAAAATGATGCGTGCAGCAGGTTACCAAACACTTGAATGCAGTGCAGCACTGGATAATCTTGCTTATGACAAAGCTGTTTTTGGGAATATACCTTTTAACACCAGCTTCTTTGAGCACGGTGATTACAGATTTCCGGATTTATATAAGCTACAAGAGAACGTCGTTTTATACCCTGACTCAACCAAGGATGCAATTCATAAATTGAGTAAAGAACGTGCTGAGTTACTAAAGAACAGAATAAACAACGATGCAGAAAATGCGGTAAAGGCGAAGAGCGATAAACGTTTTTTTGACCGTGTACAACTACTCTCACGTGAAGAAGTCATTCACTTATACATCGAAGAACGAAAATATGCACAGGCAATTTATGGTGCTTATGTTCTCCTGAATAACGATAGCAATAATGTTAATGCAATAAAATCTGTTGCGGCAGCTTTAAATGTACTTTCGATGTATAGAGCTAATGAGCCTATTGCTGAAAACCCCAAAGTTGTTGTAATAAATTATAAACTTGAATATGGTGATATAGATAATGACGGCCCTAAAACATTCAAATTAGATCCTTACACAGAAATTGACGGACAAGCTAAACAAGTTAGTTATCTACTGCATCAATTTGACGGAATTGAAACGGCTGTGCTTGCCTTGCAGTGGTGTTGGAAAGTAAAAGAAGTTGCGCCCGCTGATCAAAATTCAGCACAGAATAAATCATATATGTTAATGCGATTAATCAAGGGACAATTCCGTCATTCTGAAAATTTCTTTTCTGCAAAGCCTTATCAGGTCGTTAAATATGACTCTCTGTCTGTAAACGATTCTGCGGCAACAGACTCAGCAACTAATTCATCTCCCAAAAAGAATAACACATTACTGGAAACTGTTTCTAATACTGATATACTGGGGCGATTTCCTTCTATCGGGCTTGAGAAAATGCCTCTTGATAAAAGCAACTTTGATTTATACCCAACGAAGAAAAGATCTCCTATAGCTACTCCAAACTTCTCAACATCTTTACCGATAACACCTGATGATTTAAGAATTGAAAAAAATGTTTGGGTAACATATATGGATTCGGCAGGAAATTTAGTTCCGAACAATTTTTACAACTACTATAAGTATGCATTTGTTGACTGTTTTAAAGATTCAACATTTACATATTTATTCATGAAAGCTCCGTCAAATACCCCTTCTGCAAACTTAAACTGGTTTACAATAAGTGAAATCAGGCGAGAAAACCCAAACAATAAATATGGATTAGGTGCTAAAAAAGTAGTGATGTATAATTTTGGTGCTACCTGGCAAAATGAAATTGGACGAAAAGAGATTTACTATGACGACCCATCAAAAACTGAAGTAATA
>CALRTD020000202.1:0-7710 GCA_943371015.1 Synechococcus sp. UW140
GTTTTCCTGAAGTTTCAACGGCTTGATGGGTTCAAACCAGGTTTTGAAACTTTGGGAGCTGACATTGTCCCTTATAATGTGTAGGCAATTTTCCCAGACGTTGTCGTGCGTTTTCTCCATTCGTAAGTACTCCTGCAATTCTATATGGTGAGTTAGTGTGTGTTTTTGGCCACGAGTGTGAATCGTGTCACGAAATTATCATTTCATTACAGAGTGTGATAATTTTTTGAACAATTTATTTTCAGAAAATTTTCATTAAACACTTGACATTCTCCTAACTTCAACAGATGTGCTATTCAGAGCCATTTTTTTCGATTTTTTGTCTGTTGATATTGTTATTTTTCCTAAAAGTATTCCTGCCCAACCCACTTGCGCGATATGGACATTTTTATTTTCACGGTTTTTTAGTATAACAGGCTTTTCGAGGAACGTGTGTGTGTGTCCTCCGATGATTACATCTATACCGCGCGATTCTTTTGCAAGAACAACATCACTCACTTTATCATTCTCGTATTTGTATCCGAGATGTGAAAGACAAATAACGATATCGCATTTTTTTTCGTCTCGCAACAAATGAACCATTTCTGCCGACTTTATTATTGGGTCATTATAAATGGTTTTTCCATAAAGTCGTTTGTCAACCAATCCAGCAAGTTCGATACCTAAACCAAAGACTCCGATTTTCACTCCGCCTTTATCAAAGATTTGATAAGGCTTTGTTTTACCTTCCATTGGTGTACCGGTAAAATCATAATTGGCACACAACATGGAAAAGCTGGCGTGCTTGAGTTGTGCAGCAAGATTATCAAGACCTGCATCAAAATCGTGATTACCGATTGCTGCGGCATCGTAGCCCATGCTGCTCATGAGTTTAATTTCAGGTTCACCGTTGTACAAATTGAAATACGGTGTTCCCTGAAACATATCTCCGGCATCAAGCAGCAGCACATGTTCTTCTTGTTGTCTGATTTTCCGAATCAATGCTGCGCGGCGTTCAACACCTCCGAGCCCCGCATATTTCGGATCATTATCAGGAAACGGATCAAGGTGACTGTGTACATCGTTGGTATGCAGCACTACAATGCGCACATGATCATCTTCTTTCTTTCTGAAAGAACTGAGTGTTGCTGCAGCTGCAAGTCCGGCAGAACCTGTTGCCAGCAAACGTAAAAATTCGCGGCGCGATGTTTTACTCATAATACATCCTCCCGTCGAGCGGCGAACCGATTGGTTGATTTTTTGCGTTTACTTCACTGCAATGCTGTAAAAGTGCATCGCGAATTTTTAGTGCGGTGTTTTCTGTTTTTACCGGAGATCCGAAAAACGACATTTTATCGCCGCCGGCTGCAAGGTAATCGGATGTAGCAATTCGGTAGTTGCGACTGAGTTCAAGCGGCTTTCCGTTAATCAATGTTTTTCCGGGAGTTCGGTCGCCGCGGATGCCCATTTTTAAACCTGCAACAGGCATTCCGCCCGATGCGGCAAGAAATTTAAGCAGGTCCTCCATCTTCGCTCCTGAAATTGTAATGATTACAATTTCATTATCAAAGGGCATCAAACTAAAAATATCGCCGCGAGTAACATTGCCTTTGGGCAGTGAGCTGCGAAGTCCGCCATTGTTGAGCAAACACATATCAACCTGAAGCGTTGCTGCCGAAGGATCTTTTGCTCTTGCATATTCAAGCACAACATCTGCCACAAAATTGCCGAGCAGTGTTTCGGGTTTGTCTTTTTCTTTCGGCATCGCTTCTGTTGTTCTTGCAACAACAGAATTCATTTCTGCATCAAGGCGCATTTTATATGGCCCGATAATTACGTGTGTAGCCGAATCATGCTGCGTTGATTTTGGATTCAGTTCTACAGCAGCAACTTCTGTTCCGGTTACATGCGCATGCCGGCCGCACGAAAGCAGCAGAGTTGCGGCAACAGCAGCAGCAAGGAATACATGGCTGATTTTTTGCTGAAAAAACATTGGCAGGTCATTACAGGGTAATCACACAAGTTTACCAATTCCGGCGCAGCTAATAAAGCCGCTTAACGAATATTTCGTCTCAATTTCGCATTGTGCTGCATATCAGACATTCAAAATTTATTTTGCAATCGATTACTGCACTGTGTTTACATTAGCGTTACAAACTATAAATTATGTTTTCAGCCGAAACTCAGATTCGTGTCCGCTACGGTGAAACCGATCGTATGGGATATGTTTATTATGGTAATTATGCCGAATACTTTGAAGTGGGACGTGTAGAAGCGTTGCGTGCATTGGGCTGGAACTACCGGGAAATGGAAGACAGCGGAATTTTACTGCCCGTTTACAGTTTCAGTATTCGGTATTTTAAACCTGCTTTTTATGATGATTTACTCACTGTAAAAACAATGATTACAGAAAAGCCGGGCACACGACTTCAGTTTAAGTATGAAATCACAAACGACAAAGGTGAAAAGCTGAACGAAGGCGAAACCACACTTGTTTTTATAAATGCCGAAACTAAACGTCCGTGCATGGCTCCTGATGGTTTTGTGAAAGCGCTTCAGCCGTATCTCGAAAACTAGAACTCAGCTCAAAATTTTATCGCGAAGCAATCCATTTCAACTCCACATTTTCGAGCTTTTTTAATGCTGCACATAAAGCATCGGCATCGCGCATGCGAACAGAAAATTCGAGGCTGCATTCTATTTCAAATACCTGTGCCCGCTGCTCAGCATCAAACTCTTTGAGCAGTTTCATTACAGCATTCATAGCATCGTACTTGAATTGCAGCGCATATACTTCTGTAATGTGCTTCTCAATTATTGTTGCTGCGTTCAGCGCTTCGGCAGCCGATTGTTTGTAGGCTTGCACCAAACCACCTGCTCCCAAAAGTGTTCCGCCAAAATAGCGCACTACAATTACAACCACATTAGTTAAATCAAACGACTGCAATTGTCCCAGAATTGGCCGTCCGGCTGTGCCCGAAGGTTCTCCATCATCATTTGCACGAAAGCGTTGCTTATCGGCACCAAGCCGCCAGGCATAGCAATGGTGGTTTGCCCCAAAATGCTCTTTGCGTAAACGTTCGAGATGAATTTTGATTTCATCTTCTGTGGTTACCGGAAATGCAAATGCCAGAAAACGGCTTCCGCGGTCTTTAAACAAACCTTCGGCCGGGCCTGCAATGGTGCGGTAAGTATCATCAAATAACATAAACTATGGCTCAGAGAAATGTCATAACAGCAATTGCAACTACCGCAAGTACTAATCCGATACGGTTAAGCACATTGAGTTTCTCGCGAAACAGCAGCCAAGCACCAATTGCCGAAAGCGCAACAACTCCCATGTTGTTTACCGGATACATTGTAGAACTGTCGAGTACGCCTGTATCAAGTGCCCGCATAATGCACCAGATTGAAAATAAATTAGGAATGCCCAGCACAATGCCGCCTGCAAGACTTCTCAAACTGAATTTTTCGCTGCCGCGGATGAGTTTTACAGCCAGCACAATGCCGCCAAGTATAAAGGCAACATAAAAACAGCTTGCCGAAAACTGCAGCATTTGTGCAGGAGGTACAAGTTGTTTTTGCGCATAATTAATGAGTGTATCGATAATTCCGCTGCCCAGAAAAACAACAACAGGCAACAGCCACAGCTTTGTACCACCGGCTGCACCGGAGCTTTGCTGCTTTGAACTGAGCACAACTGCAATCAGCGCCAGAACGATGCCTGTAATTTTCGGTAGTGTGAGTGAATCATTGTAAAGCAATACTGCCGCCACTACCGGAATCACAACCGACATTTTATTGGCAACTGTAGCCACCGAAACGCCCATTTTCTGCGCTGTGTAAGCCACAAGCAAAAACACTGTAATGAATATACTGCCAAGCACAGGCGGCACCCAAGCCCAGGGTTGCTGCACAAGTTCTGCAACCGGCAGGTTGTGTTCAGACAGCAATAAGCCTAATGTTCCTGCTGTTATGTAGTTGAACACCACACCCTGCAAGGTAGAAACACCAACACGCTCAAAGCCTTTGAGAATGAGCAGCAGAAGTGTATTTGTAAAAATACTGATGAGTAACCAAATCATACGTTTCGGTAAATAGTGAGCCGGTCAGCACCGGATGTTGTTTCGCTGACCGGTACAAGTTTCAATGGCGGAGCAGCTACACCGGAACCAAATTGTTTCGGTGATGTAAATACACGTATTTCATCCCACAAGCCAACGTTGAGGAACGAATTGAGCAATCCGGCCCCTCCTTCAACCAATACCGACTGCAGGTTACGTTCGTAAAGCACCTGCAGGATCTGCGCCAGTTCATTGTTATCAGGTTCGAGCAGCACGGTATCGGTGTAAGGTTGCTGCACATCTGTATAACTAAATACAATAGTAGGTGCAGCACCATCAAACACCCGAAGTGTAACCGGAAGTCGGTTGTGCCTGTCGATGATGAGCCGCACCGGATTGCGGCCTTCGCCGAGGCGCACAGTAAGGTGCGGATCGTCGTACAATGCCGTGTGAGTTCCGATGAGTATTGCGGCTTCTTCGGCACGCCAGGCATGCAGCAGGCGGTGCGAATCAGGCGAAGAAATGATTGCGCGGGGTTCCTCCGGCGCACGGCGGTGGTCGATGAAGCCATCAGCAGTTTGCGCCCATTTCAGAATAATGTAGGGGCGGCGGCGTTCGTGCCAGGTATAAAAACGGCGGTTCAGCTCGCGGGCTTCGTGCTCCAAAACACCTGTTATCACGTCAATTCCGGCATCACGCAGCAACTGAACACCGCGCCCGCTCACGAGCGGATTGGAATCGAGACTGCCGACTACAACCTGCGGAATTTTATTTTTTAGGATGAGATCAGCACAGGGAGGCGTTTTACCGTGATGCGAACAGGGCTCAAGGTTTACGTATAAAGTACACGCACTGAGCAGTTCGGGCTGCGTACAATTTCTGATGGCATTCACTTCGGCATGCGGTCCGCCATACATGATGTGTGCGCCTTCCCCTATAATTGTGCCGTTGTGCACCAGCACAGCGCCAACCAGCGGGTTGGGCGCAACTCTTCCTGCTCCGCTGCCCGCCAGCTCAAAACAGCGTTGCATATAGTGTTCGTGTATCGGCATTTGAGGGCAAAGGTAATTTTACCGGTGATTAATTTACCGATGTTTGCTCAATTAACGACAGATTCGGTAATTTTGCCGCAGACCTTTTATCGGGCGTATGGCAGTTTACCGTTTCCGCATCTGGTTTGAAGACCAGGAAGACACTTATCGCGAAATTGATGTTCAGACCAGACAGTTCTTTGCTGATCTGCACCGCATCATTCAACAAGCTGTTGATTTCGATAATTCGAAAGAAGCATCTTTCTTTATCAGTGATGATTACTGGCGCAAAGGCCGTGAAATTGCACTGAACCCGAAAGTGGACGACGATGATGATGACGATGATTATCGCCGTCCTAAAAAGCCCCGTCCGATTGCCATGAGCGATGCCCGTATCGCTGATTTTATCGACGATCCGCATCAAAAAATACTCTACATTTTTGATCCGCAGGTGTTGTGGACATTCTGCATTGAGCTTGTCCGCATTCTTGATGATGAACCGAAAACAACCTACCCGAAAATCTCCAAATCGGTTGGCGTTGCGCCCAAGCAGTATAAAGTAAACACACCTCCGCCCGATGTGGATGAGGATGAAGAACTGCTTGATGATGATGAGCCGGTAAAAGAACGTGCTTTTGCCGCCGAAGAAAAATTCGACACCGGCGATCACGATAACGACGGCTTTGGCGAAGAAGGCGAAGAAGAAACCGAAGGTGCTGAAGAAGAAGGAGCTGAAGAAGCCAGTGAAGAAGGCGCAAGCGATTTCGGGTTTGGTGAATCTGAAGATTATTAATGAGTGCCCGGCTGCTTGTTGTAGTTACCGGGCCAACTGCTTCTGGTAAAACAGCAGCAGCTATACGTCTTGCCAAGCATTTCGGAACCGAAATTATTTCGGCCGACTCACGACAGTTTTATCGGGAAATTCCGGTTGGCACAGCAACACCTTCTGTTGATGAGCGCGAAGGTGTTGTGCATCACTGGATGGCAGTCCGAAGCATTGCAGAACCTGTTGATGCAGGCATGTATGGCCGTGAAGTTCGGCAACTCATCACAGCACTTTTCGAAAAGCATAATGTAGTTATACTCACCGGTGGCTCCGGTTTATACATTGATGCTGTAATTCGCGGTTTTGATAATTTGCCCGATGCCGATGCAACTCTTCGGCAAGAACTGAAAGTCAAACTTGAAAGCGAAGGCATCGAAAGTTTGCAGCAACAGCTTAAAGTGCTCGATCCTGCTTTTTATGCAGAAGTTGATCTCAACAACCCGGCTCGGTTAATTCGTGCGATTGAAGTTTGCATTAGTTCCGGTAAAACCTACTCATCGCTTCGCCGCAATGCAGGAGATGCTGCCGAATATCCGGTACTGAAATTTTGCATGCATCTCCCCCGCCCCGAGCTTTACGAACGCATAAACCAACGTACGTTGCACATGATGCAGCAAGGATTTGAAGCCGAAGCCAGAGCCGTTTTACCATTCCGGCATCTTCAGGCCTTACAAACCGTTGGCTACAAAGAACTGTTTGATTATTTTGATGGAAAATATTCGCTTGATGAAGCTGTAAAATTGATTCAGCAGCATACACGAAATTATGCCAAAAGGCAGTTAACGTGGATCAGACGCGATGAAGATGTGCATTACATTCACCCTGAACATACTGCTGAAATGATTCGGCTGATTGAAAGGGCTTTGGAGAAATAATTTCGGAGAAATCTATTCGTTTGTTGTTTGTTTGGTTCAAGTCCTGCTCCGCATCCCTAAGGTGGCAGTATAGTGCTGATTAACGTAAGTAGTTTGTTGATCTTTGTTGCAATCCTTACAAAACATACGAATTGTATTTCCACGATTTCCTTTTTTGATGCAGTTTGAACTGCTGCAATGCGCAGATAAAGGCTGTGGATGTGGTAAGCGCAATATTGAACACGAAGGGTTGTAGAGACCAATAGAATTGACTTCTCACAAAGGTGAAACGAAAAAACGGTGCTGGTTAGCCCCTTTTTGTGTGAATTTTACATTCGATTTATTTATTGGAAATCAAAGAGTTAATCTCAATGATTATGCTTTGTTTAAGGCTAAGCACCATTTTGAACACAACCCGGAACTCGACCTAATTTGACGCGTGACTTAATTTGACGCGCGACTTGGCTTACCATAATCCCAAACTTTCTTTTCTATCTCATTACCAAGTGAATCATAAATAATTTCCATTCCATGCTGTAAAGGATAACAATATTGAACAACTTCCACATTAGGCCAATTAATAATTATCGATGAACTTGAATCAACAAGGGGGGCACTACTCAATGTATCTCGAACACATACATACATACCAGAATACGTAATTAATCGTCTTATATAACCATTTTCATTATAAAATGTCCACTCACCTATCTCTATATTCATACTTGTATTAATCTTAGAAATAATAATAATGGAATCTTGTTCTCCATTACTTATTTCTTTACCTAAAAAACCACTATTTATATTAAAATAACCCTTGGATTTAAGTTTTTTATTAGGATAATACTCATAAAAAAAGCCCGTTTTATTTTCATTATTATCAATTTCAAATTGCTTTACAATACTATTATTACTATACTCAGTACGTACGCCAATTGTATTACTACCAAAACTAT
>CALRTD020000203.1:0-7666 GCA_943371015.1 Synechococcus sp. UW140
GCGATGCAAAATTTGCTGCCGATCATTGGTCACAATTGAACTTTATCTATCAGCGATCTGTTTACAAAGAGAAAACACACAATCGCTATCCGGTTGTGCGTATTCTGCAGCCTGTTCAGCTTCAGGCAAAACCTTATTCTGCTCAATAATGAAACGTGTTAATCTCAGAGCTTATGCAATAATTGAGCATAACGACTTTGTACTGGTAACTGATGAATTTAGAATCGGGAAACGCATGACCAAATTTCCCGGAGGCGGGCACGAGTGGGGCGAAGGGCTAACCGAAACAATACTTCGCGAATGCCGCGAAGAATTAGGCCAGCAGCCATCATCACTGGAACATTTCTACACTACCGATTTTTTTGTGCCCTCTGCTTTTCGCAATACCGACCAGTTAATTGCAGTTTACTATCGCGCAACACTGCCTGAGCCGGAGAAAATTCCTGTTCAGGAAACTCCCTTTGCATTTGAGGAGGAAACAGATGGGGCGCAGGTTTTTCGATGGATCAGCCGCAGTGAAATAAGTGCCGACCATTTTACATATCCGATTGATCAGCACGTGGCTGAATTGCTGCGGCAGCAATAAGACCGGAAACTAGAAACGCCCGCTGTCAGAAATCTGAACGGCGGGCGTTTTTGCTGGTGTGCAGAGATTCTTATTACCAGGTGCTTCCCGGCTCTTTTTTACCTACCGAAAATACACGTGAGATGTTGAAGCCGAAACGTATTGCGCCTTTAACTGGATTGGCACGCGTATAGGGAATGTACTGTGCTTCGTTGATTCCGTACGCATTGGTGAAATGAAGCTGAAATACGTGTCCGCCGGTTTCAATATCCAGACCTATGCTAATCGGATCATAGAAGTTATCGAAATCACTGGTGTATTTATTCAGCCTGCGGGCATATTCAAATGTAACAGCCAGACGCTGTGTAAATTTATAACGTCCCGAAAAACCAAGAGCAAACATGTCATTCTTGTCGCTGATGCGTTCTACAAGATTGTAGTGAACATGAAACGTGTTGATTTGCAGCGAAAGATTGTTTGAGAATTTACGCGAGAGCGTAATTGTATTTACATAAGACATGCGTGAACTGGCATAACTGTACTTGTCAACACCAGTAGTTCCGCGGTTCGGATCTTCCATTGCAGTGTAGTTGGCTGTTCCCTGATAAACCAAAGATACCGGCATCTTGTTATCGGTAGTTTGGCGCAGGATGCGCACCTTAACAGCTCCGTCAATCAGTTTTTCAAACGAACTGCGGCCAATGCCTACATTCAGCCAATCAGTAACTCCGTAGTCAAGACCGAGGCGAATACCTGCCGGGCCGTCGAGACCAAATGCATTTTTTGCACCTGAATTCAATTCTCCGAAGCGGTGACCAATACGGAAATCAAGCATGCTCTTGCCCACTACTTCGCAGGTCGGGAAATTGATCAGTCGCGAGTTTTTGAAAGTGGCGCGAACAAAGTCTTTGCTGTTGTTCTGCTCTTCGGCCAGCATCTGATCCATCATCAGTTGCATAGAGTCAACCTGAGCTTTTACAACAAACGACAGTAAGCTGAATATTGACAGAAATAGAATTCGTTTCATAAACGGAAGATGTATGTTGAATTAGTTGTTGGGGTAACCCGCCTGAACCCATTTACGGATCAAAACCTGCTGACAGTTGTCGATTGGCGGTCCGGCACCCGGCATTGCCTGATAACCGGGCAGCTGAAACACAGAACCAACCAGTTGACCTGATGCAGCAACTGCAGCTACTCCTTGATATGTATCAAAAACATAAGCATTTCCGGAGCCTGAATTGTGGCAGGAAATACAATTGTTATTGATGATTTCTGTGATCTTCCCGCTGTAGGTGGGCGTTATCGTTGTATCACAGTTGTTATTGATGATAAGTTCAGGATACAACTCTTCAACGTTGTCGTTATAACATCCTGCAACGAATGTTGACGAAACAACCAAAGCCAATGCAAATAGTTTCTTCATAATTAATTGTTTTTTGCACCTTGTTCGATCCAAACAAAAAGCAATGTTGTTTGGCGTTTTGAAAGAGCCGGATAGGGTGAGAGGGGCATTAACTCATCTTCCTGGCCGGTTACAATTTTGTAGATGTCGCTTTCATTCGCATTTCCGGGCCTTACATCGCCTTCTTCCATTACATCATTGTAATCAAGAAGTGTAAATTCAGATGTGTTGGAAGTTCCGTGGCAACCGTCGTGCTGACATGACGTTTGAATAATCGGAAGAATTTCATTAGCGAAACTCACTTCGCGTTCTGGTAATACGGGTTCATGCTTGCACCCTGCCGCAAAAGCTACAAGAGTAAGTACTGAACCAACGATTATTTTTTTCATGTTACTACATTTATCTAACAAATATATCACTTTTAGAGATGTGTTTGCGGATAATAATCAACGGGTAAACTGTATTTTTCCGGGAAAAGAAAAACCGCTCCTGCTGTCATAAACAGGAGCGGCCATTTTTTACTATAACTACTGCCCGGAGGTCTTATTTTTTTGCTGCTCGCGTTTAATCAGTTCTGAGATATTTACCCGTAAGCTAAGTGTGTTTGTCCACAACCAGGCAACTGAAATATCATTGTTCAGCACTGGCTGCATATCATGTATGATACTAAATTCAAGCGATGCAAGATTGTTTACTGTAAAACCGGCAGATGCCAGCGCCTGTGCTGTGAAACGCTTGTAGTTTTCAGGCCGCAGAACCACTGCATTCGGGTAAAGAAATGTTGTCGGATCAGCATTCGGGTTATCGCGTACAATTCCGTTTCGTGATTTCAGCAAACTGCTCATCCCAATTCCAACGCCAATGTATGGACGAATGCGAAGTGCCGGAAACATATATCGAAACTGAACATTACCGGTTAAACACATAAACCGTTCATCCATATCGTTCACACGGTTTGTTTGTGTATCCTGTATATAAACAATCTCCCCACTTCCGCGCGTTTCATAGTTGACGTTTGTGAGCACCCAAAGTACATCGTCTTTCCACGGAGCGGCATAAACACCGATTCCCGGAGAAAGAAAGGATGAGGTCTGAAAGCGGTCGTCAGGATTTTGAACCGCCGGCCGATAGACCATTGCATTTGAATTGGCAGTAAATGTTAATCCCCATTCGGGGAAAAAATTGTTTTTGGTTTGCGCATCAAGATGTGTTGCCGGCAGCAGCGCTGTGAGCAGCATGATTTTCAACGGGATCAGCAGATTACAGGTTTTGTCGTTCATGCAAAAGGAGAACTGTCCGACTGATGAAGCCGAAAAAGTGTATGAATAAAACAATGAAAATGTTAAACAAGTATGCCGGGGCTAAACTTGCTGTTTACTGAATGCGGGTGATTTTCGCAATGCAGCAGTATAACGGAAGGTGAGAATTATTTATTGTAATCTGTGGGAGTGATTTTCCGGAAGCGGGTAAAAAGTATGGCAAGTGTTACTTTCCACATATAATAAATTGCTCTGACGGCATCAATAGATGATGTTCCGCCCTGCCGTTCGCGCATTTGAACCGGTACTTCCTGCACGTTGAGTTTAACGCGTGCAAACTGTATTAAAATTTCGGGCTCCGGATATTCGTCGGGATACCAGTTACAAACCATTTCGAGCGCCCGTTTACCAAGCAGGCGAAGTCCGGAAGTGGTATCTGCAATGCGCATTCCGGTTAACCAGTAGTTGAGCCTGCTGAACCAGCGAATGCCTAAACGCCGCAATGCCGACGACTGAAAACCTTCGCCGGTAATAAATCGGGAGCCGATGACTACATCACAGTTCTGCTGCTCAAGATGCTGAATCATTCCGGCAATGGCCGAGGCAGGATGCTGCCCGTCGCCGTCAACCTGCACGGCCGCATCAAACCCGTTTTCGAGTGCATAGCGGAAGCCGGTTTGCACAGCGCCGCCAATGCCCAGGTTAACCGGCAGGTGAAGCGCAACACACGGCAGTTGGTCAATAATTTCGGCAGTAGTATCAGTTGAGCAATCGTTGACAACTACAACTGTAAGGTCAAGACCACCTGCTGCCGCTGCAGCACGGAGTTCATGCACAACAGCTGCAATGCTTTGCGATTCGTTGAAGGCAGGAACTACGGCGGCAGTTTTCATGGCTGAGTGGATTCAAATGTAATTGTTTTGCCGTGTGCCGTGAAACAGCTTTGCGCTGATTCTGTAAGTTTGCCCTGTATGCACGCGCTTTATCGCCTTTTCAGAATAAACCGGCTGACCACAGTACAACTTAACCGGGTGCTTGTTTGGTGTATGCTGATTCCGGCAATCATCGGTTTGGGTTATTACAGCCTTGCGGTTTATTTTCTTTTAGATGCAGGGGAGTTATTGATTAACGGCTTCACGATCATTATTTTTCTCTATATCATTTATGGCTTTGTGAGAATATGGCTTTTTTCACGCCGGCACTGGTGGTCATGGATCGTTCTTACGTTTAGTTTTTGGGGCGGCTTTATTGTTCAGCTGATTTCTTTTGCACTAGTTTTCCAGTACATGCTGAATTCCGGAGACAGGGCCATTTTACTGGAAAGTTTCGGTTATATCGGGTTGAGTTTGTTTTTGCTTGTTCAGATTATTAGTTTACTCTTCAATTTATACATCGTTCTGGGACTTACTTCGCGGCGCATTTCGGGGCATCACGGTATCGGAAAAACAGCATTTACAATTACGCTGGCGCTTGGCGGGGTAGTCGGAATGTTGGCTGCATCGACATTGCCATTTTAACACCCGGGGCAGATTTTATCGCTTACTCTTCATATTTGTAAGCCTATTTTAACCATTCATTTGCAGATATTAATCAGATCGAAGCTTAAAAAACGAAGTTCAAATCACTGGGTTATCCATACTGTGGCTCGTTTTTACCGTTCGTCGGCTGATAGCTTGCGTTCATAGATCGGCTGAAAAAAACTCCCGAAATACTGGCGGGGCAACAAAAAATTCATTATATCTTTACGTAGCAAAAACAAGGGAAACTAAATTATCCCAACCAAAGCATACATATTCTCCCGAAATATGATTGAAACAGCAGCACCAGCCCTTTCCGAGTACTTACAAAAGTTTTTCGGATTCACTAAGTTCAAAGGGCCTCAGGAAGCTATCATCAACAGCATTCTCGACGGTAAAGACACATTTGTGATTATGCCCACCGGTGGTGGTAAGTCACTTTGCTACCAATTACCGGCTTTAATGAGCGAGGGCACCGCTATTGTAGTATCGCCGCTTATTGCGTTAATGAAGAATCAGGTCGATGCCATCCGCAACTTTGGTTCCGAAGAAGGCATTGCACACTTCATGAACTCTTCGCTAAGCAAAGCAGAAATAGCTCAGGTGCGTAAAGACATTACTTCGGGCATTACCAAGCTGCTGTATGTAGCTCCTGAATCACTTACCAAAGAAGAAAACATCAGCTTCCTTCGCGATATTCAGATCTCGTTTTTTGCTATTGATGAAGCGCATTGTATTTCGGAGTGGGGACATGATTTCCGCCCCGAGTACCGCCGCCTTCGTCCGATGATTGAAGAAATAGGTCAGGTTCCCATTATTGCACTTACAGCAACGGCAACACCCAAAGTTCAGCAAGATATTGTGAAAACGCTGGGCATGACGGAAGCCAATATCTTTAAGTCATCGTTCAACAGGGCCAATCTTTATTATGAAGTACGCCCGAAAAAAGATGTTGTAAAAGAAATTATCCGCTACGTAAAAAAGCAGCCGGGGAAATCAGGAATCATTTATTGCCTGAGCCGCAAAAAAGTAGAAGAACTTGCTGAAACACTAAAAGTAAACGGCGTTAAAGCACTTCCTTATCATGCCGGACTTGATGCCCAAACCCGTGCAGCCACACAAGATAAATTCCTGATGGAAGATATTGATGTGATTGTAGCCACAATTGCATTCGGAATGGGTATCGATAAACCCGATGTTCGTTTTGTCATTCACCACGATATTCCGAAAAGCCTCGAAGGGTATTATCAGGAAACCGGTCGTGCCGGCCGCGACGGCGGAGAAGGAAATTGCCTCGTTTTCTACAGCTTTGATGATATTCAAAAGCTGGAAAAATTCATGAAAGGCAAACCTGTTGCTGAACAGGAAATTGGTAAACAACTCCTGCTCGAAACCGTTGCCTATGCCGATACCTCTATGTGCCGCCGCAAAGTACTGTTGCACTATTTCGGTGAAGACTACAAAGAAGACAACTGCAGCGGAATGTGCGACAACTGCCGCCATCCGAAAGTAAAAGTAAATGCTACTGACGATGTGGCATTGGTTGTAGAAACAGTGAAGGCCGTTAAAGAAAAGTTCAAAGCCAAACACATTGAACAAGTACTTCTCGGTATTACAACAGCAACCGTAAAATCATACAAACACGACGAACTCGAAGAGTTTGGAAAAGGTGTAGAAGAAGGCAAAGATGAAATGTGGTGGAATGCAGTAATTCGCACCGCCGTTGTTGAAAATCTGCTCAGCAAAGACATCGAAAATTACGGATTGCTGAAACTGACCAAAGCCGGAAAAGCCTTCATCGAAAAACCGTATGAAATAATGGTTTCGCGCGATCATACGTATGAAGATACCGAAACCGACGACGATGATGTAATTGCAGCCGGAGGTAAACAGAGCGGAGGCGGAGCTGATACACAGCTTTACGCCATGCTCAAAGACCTTTGCAAAACAATTGCACGTCAGAAAAATCTTCCGCCGTATGTGGTGTTTCAGGAAACATCACTCGAAGAAATGGCCATTCAGTACCCCACAAGCATGGATGAACTCATGCGTATTACAGGTGTGGGCTCCGGAAAAGCAGCCAAGTTTGGTAAACCATTCATCGAGCTTATTGCCCGATATGTTGAAGAAAACGAAATAGAACGTCCGCAAGATTTGGTGGTGAAATCAATCGTCAACAAATCAGGATTGAAAGTTCATATTATCCAAAGCATCGACCGTAAGCTTGACCTTGTTGATGTTGCCGGTGCTAAAGGACTCAAAATTGATGACGTAATTTCTGAAATCGAAAGCATTGTTCACTCCGGCACTCGTGTAAACATCAACTACTACATTGATCAGGTAGTTGACAGCGAAAAGCAAGGTGAAATAGTTGATTACTTCCGCGAATCAGACAACGATTCTATTTCTGAAGCAATCAAAGAACTTGGTGAAGACGATTTTTCAGAAGAAGAAATCCGTCTTGTGCGCATTAAATTTATCAGCGAGTTTGGTAATTAATGTGTTAAGTTGCGGAAGGGGTAAGTTGAGCAATTTTCTGAAATCTAATTGATTACAGAGTTTGCTTTACCCGCTTTGCGCTGATTGTAATTGCCTTTAATCTTTTTTTTAAATCCAACTGCTCCGTTCTGGCGTATAAACGTTTATGAATCGTATTTTACTTTTATTGGTTTCATTACTGTCATTTTCAGAATTTCTCAAAGCTGATCCCTGTACTGTAACAGTTACATCATCCACAGGTTATACGGTTAATGTTACTCTTAATGCTGTATCTGTAATTCCAAGTACAACCAACTGTCCCTTCGGGTTTAATTACAATGTCTCGATAAATTACAACATTGTATTTTCAGGGAGTAATATTCCAGCGAGTCTTTACACACTTCAAGGAACATTAGACTGCGGCTCACAGTCGCTGTTTTTT
>CALRTD020000204.1:0-7658 GCA_943371015.1 Synechococcus sp. UW140
ATGAAATCATTCACTTTGAACATATAATTGACTCTATTGAGTCTATATTAAATTTTATCAGAGACGAAATTAAATATAAATCGAATACAACTAGCTCAAGCTATTCCCCTGCATGGTTCAATTTAAATGATGACTATCAACAGTTAGAAAATTTCAAGTTTGAAATAGAACAAGGTTCGTCTCATGGCTATTTTTTCAACCTTGCAAATAGCTCAAATGACACTCCTGTTATAAGGACTGAAAGCAATTATAAATTAATGTACTTCAAAGAAATAATTGAATCATATTTAAACAAAATATCGAATGAAATAGCACTTTATGACCAGCTCTTAGAATCACACAAAGACATTAGTGATAGCTTTAATAAATTTATCAATTTAATACAAAAAAAAGATTATAATATACGAATTTACACAACAAATTACGATGAGCTATTTCTAAAAATTTTACAGCATAACGGTACAATGATTTTCAATGGCTTTGACATAAACAGCGGATTTCCTGATATTAAAAAGATACTCAATAGCGATAAGATTAACTGTTACTATAACTTACATGGGAGCATTCATTGGCAACACGGTCATAATAATAGATGGGAAGATACAATTATATATTCACCAAATGGACACAACCAAATGTATTTTAATAAAAGCAAACAAGTATTGAGCAATCCACACGAAAAAACAGATACATATAATATAGTCACGGGCTTTAAGAAATTACAGAAGATTTCTATTAACCCATTAAATGCATTTTTTACTCGTTTATCAATGGATTGTATTAATGCTGACTTTGTTACATCCATAGGATATTCATTTGGGGATCCGCATATTAACAGACTATTTAGCAATGCGATTAAATTTAATAAAGCTAAATTTTTAATGGTAACTAAGGGTTTTAAGCCTGTATCTGATCCAGTAATGATAAAAAATATAATGAATGGGGAAATACATTCTGATTTCTCATCTTGTGAACATTGGGTCACTTCAGAAAGAAAAGGATCAGTGAAAATATATAAAAATGAATTTAAGCCATTTTTAGAAAATAACGAGTACACTATACTGGAAGACTGGTTATAAGAAAAACACATCTGGCAGTAAAACGAAAGCACAGCCGTGCGGGTGATTTTTGTATTTTCGTGCCGGTATTCGCTAATACCGCATTCAACTGAAAACTTTCATCCAACCGGATCATCTTATGAACTACGACGTTATCGTGATTGGCAGCGGCCCCGGCGGCTATGTTACAGCCATCCGCGCCTCACAGTTGGGCATGAAAACTGCCGTAATTGAAAAAGCAGAACTTGGCGGCGTATGCCTCAACTGGGGCTGCATTCCTACCAAAGCCCTGCTCAAAAGCGCTCAGGTGTTTGAATACCTGCAGCATGCCGGCGATTACGGTATCAAAATCGACGGCAAAGCGGCGGCTGATTTCGGCGCTGTTATCAAACGCAGCCGCGATGTGGCCGCCGGAATGAGCAAAGGCGTGCAGTTTCTGATGAAGAAAAATAAAATTGATGTGATTGCCGGTACCGGAAAAGTAAAACCCGGCCGCAAAGTAGAAGTTACCGCTGCCGACGGCGCTGTTAGCACACTCGAAGCCAAGCACATCATTATTGCCACCGGTGGCCGCACACGTGAGCTCCCGAACCTGAAACAAGACGGCAAAAAAATTATCGGCTACCGCGAAGCTATGGTACTACCCGAGCAACCCAAAACAATGATTGTGGTTGGCTCAGGTGCTATCGGTGTTGAGTTTGCCTACTTCTACGCCACAATGGGCACCAAAGTAACCATTGTTGAATTTATGCCCAATGTAGTGCCTGTTGAAGACGAAGATGTTTCAAAACAATTGGAACGCTCGTTCAAGAAAGTAGGTATCGACATTATGACCGAAGCCAGCGTAGAAGCGGTTGACACAGCCGGAGCGGGTTGCAAAGCCACTGTAAAACTCAAAGACGGCAGTACCAAAGTGCTTGAAGCAGATATTGTACTCTCGGCTGTAGGCGTTGTTGCAAACATCGAAGGCATTGGCCTCGAAGATGTAGGCATTGCTACCGACAAAGGCAAAATTCTGGTTAACAAATACTACGAAACCAATATCCCCGGCTACTATGCCATTGGCGATTGCGTACCGGGACAAGCGCTCGCACACGTGGCCAGTGCCGAAGGTATTATCTGCGTAGAGAAAATTGCCGGTCTGCACGTTGATGCGCTCGACTACAACAACATTCCGGGTTGCACCTACTGCTCACCGGAAATTGCATCAGTTGGCTATACCGAAAAGAAAGCACGCGAAGCCGGTTACGAAATCAAAGTGGGCAAATTCCCCTTCTCGGCCAGCGGAAAAGCGAAAGCTGCCGGTGCTGCCGATGGTTTTGTGAAAGTAATTTTTGATGCGAAATACGGCGAGTTTCTCGGTGCACACATGATCGGTGCAAACGTTACCGAAATGATTGCCGAAGTGGTAGCCGCCCGCAAACTCGAAACCACCGGTCACGATATCGTGAAAACCGTTCACCCCCACCCCACCATGAGTGAGGCCATTATGGAAGCTGCTGCTGCTGCTTACGGGGAAGTGATTCACTTGTAATTCCTACAGGCATCTGTGTTTCAAATCCATGGATGCTGAGTCATAACGGTGATGCGATGCATCTCGTCCAGACTGAAAATAGTAGTTAAAAACAGGCTTTTGTTCACAAAAGCCTTATCGGGACGCGATGCATCGCGTCCCTTTTTTTGTGATGCTGTTTGCTGTATTTCAAAGGCCGAGATAGTGAACATCATTGCGGCAAAAATCAGGAAGGGCAAAAGGAAGTAAAAGCCGCGGTAATAATTTTAAGATAGATTCTGCATTTATGAACAGTCGCTGAACATCTAAAATTTTTCACTGTATTTTGCTGTTGAATGAAAATTTCGAACCAGCAAAATTCATTATCTAAAGCCAATGCAGATGCACTCTCTGGCAGCAAGGGAACTGCATCTTTTGCAGCTCCTGCGCAGCTATATGCAATCCATAAAAAAGACAAAAATCTTGGCACAACAATTACAACAGCTAATCAACATTACTCTTTGAAATCCAACTCGGGCAACAAGGAAGTTTATGGCCAGGGAATAGCCGATGTTCCTCGCAACAGTAGCGAAATAAGCGAGTTTTTGATAAACGGAGCAGTTGTAAAAGAGTATGTTCCATCAAACAAATTTTTACACGATTGTTTACATACTGCTGAAGAAATTATGTACGGTCAGGCACTTCAGCAAGGTGAAATCAGGAGCAGAGAAGTTTCATCAGAACTGCCTTTTGGAAAAAATGTGCTTGGAAACTGGCAAGCTGCAAGGGCTGCCGAAGATGACCAGAGCAACCAAAATGCGAATCCGGGTTTGGGTGGGGCTTATGTAACTACAACTCGTTATGCAGAAGATATTGGCGGAGGTATTCGCTGTCAATTTCATGCAGCTGCAGTAGTTGCAGTTGACGGCTCAGATCACATCACATTGGAAATTTTCGGGAATCCTGATGAGCCCAACAGGGATGGTAATGCCACATACAGTATTTACAATTCGGCACCCGACAGCGGTCTAACTTTCCACGATAATTGGATAAACACTTTTAAGAACGGAATTACAATTTCAGTAGAACCAATTCCTGAAAACTAAGACTGCTGAGCGCAGTATTATTGTTAATTAGTAGTTGAAAAAAGACACCGTTTCATTCAACCCAACAACCTTCTTTTTGCCCCAAAAATTTGTTACTTGCGGGAATAAGCATAAACCCTGCAACTGTGAGTATTTTCTCTGCGTTAGTTAATCGTGTTCCGCTCGGTATGTGGCGGAAATTTGTTGTCATTTACAGTATAGCTGCTGCAATTGCTTGCGGTGCTGTTGCCTACGGGCATGTGCGTCCGCTTTACACCTGGGCGAAAAAATATGTATCCATTTTCAGCAGTTCGCGTGATGTGTTCAGTTTGCGAACTGATCACATGATTTTTTTGATTTTTTCAATTGCACTGATTGGAGGAATGGGGGCCGCACTTTATCTGATCTTCAGATTCGGCACAACACCTCAGACGAGCCTGAAAACGGGCGAGGGAAGCAAGATTATTATCACCCGAAAATTTGCGTTGCAAAACTGCATTTTCCCGATCGAAGTATTTATCGATAATCAGAAAATTGGCTTGCTGATGGTGGGTGCTAAATTGGAAATTGAAGTCGCTAACCGGCAGCATTTTGTTCAGGTGCGTTTAGACAAACTGCAATCGCCTCCGTTTGAAATTGCAGCAGCCACCACAACGCAGCTTGAAATAGCAATAAACAAACAGGCGCTTGGATTATTTAAGGCCCGAACAAGTGATTATTTTCGAATAAACAGGAAGTAGTTTTTGTCGGCAAAGCGAATTAGCTGAAGGCTGCTTACCTTTGTCCAATGCCAACATTCGATCCTTCAGAACTGAAAGTTCCTCAGCTTCACCAGTACCTGCTTCATGCTATTTCTCCGCGCCCCATTGCTTTTGTAAGCACTGTTGATGCCGAGGGCAATCCCAACCTGAGTCCGTTCAGTTTCTTCAACATTTTCAGTGCCAATCCGCCGGTGGCCATATTTTCTCCGGCACGCAGCGGGCGCACGGGCGCTACCAAAAACACATTCGATAACGTGAAAGCGGTTCCTGAATGTGTGATCAATGTGGTGAATTACCCGCTTGTGCAGCAGGCCTCGCTTTCGAGCACCGAATATCCGAAAGGGGTAAATGAATTTACCAAGGCCGGGCTTACCGAAATAGCCGGCGTTAAAGTTCGAGTGCCGCGTGTGAAAGAATCGCCGGTTCAGCTGGAATGCCGGGTGCGTGAAGTGGTTGAGCTTGGGCAGCAGGGCGGCGCCGGAAATCTGGTGATCTGCGAAATCATCCTCATCCACATACACGACGAAGTACTGAATCCCGAAACCGGCATGATTGATCAGCACAAGATTGATCTGGTTGGCCGTTTGGGCGGCGACTGGTACGTGCGGGCATCGGGCGATGCGCTGTTCAGTGTGGCCAAACCGCTGACCACGCTCGGCATCGGAATCGACCGGCTTCCGGAACATATCCGCAACAGCAAAGTGCTTACCGGAAACCACCTCGGGCAGTTGGGCAATGTAGAGCAGCTTCCTGATGCAGAAACCGTGCGTAAGTACCGCGATTCGGGTGCAATCAACGAAGCTTTTGAGCTCTACGGCCGCAATCTGCAGGAGTTAGATGAACATCTGCACCATATTGCTGCCCGCCTGCTTGACGATGCCCGGGTAGTCGAAGCCTGGAACGTATTGCTTTCCGACCAGTAAGCCGGTTTATTACTTATGCACAGCTGTTCATAAATCGCTGCGGCGATGCAGGGGCTGTGTTGTACCTTCGCAGTTCAAACACTTTCAATTTTATTTCCATGTTCAACATTACCGGCACACTTAAAGCTAAATATGCAGAGCAGCAGGTTTCGGAACGTTTCCGCAAGCGTGATTTCGTGCTCACCGACAATTCCAGTCAGTACCCGCAATTCATCACCTTCCAGCTCGTGCAGGATCGCTGCAGTTTGGTTGAACCCTTTAACGAAGGTGATGAAATCCGCGTGTTCTTCAACCTCCGTGGCCGCGAGTGGAAAGCACCCGCCGGTGATGTAAAATACTTCAACACCATTGAGGCTTGGAAAATTGAGCCGGTACAAACCGCTGCTCAGCCGCAAAACTTCGGCGCACCGGCAACAGCCAACACCGCTGGAGTTGCTCCTGATATCACCTCGTTCAACAGCGGTGATGACAGCGACGATCTGCCGTTCTAAACAGTCTATCCCTTATTCTTTAAGGCATCGTTTCTGTGTAAACGATGCCTTTTTTTATATTTCAGGTACCTTTTACCGAACTCTGTTTTTTCCTAAAAATGTATATTTGAACAATTGCTGAAAGCACAACAATAACCCTATCCCTATCATCATGAGACTATTTATTCTTAGTCTGTTCATATCCGTAAATGCACTGGCCAACTGCGGGCAACTTGTTTTTGCCGATGATTTTGCCAACTCCTCCGTATGGCAAACACAAGGAAACGGAGCCATCAATGTAAGCAACGGTACTTGCAATTTGGTCAATGCCTTCGGCGGAGATTATAATCGTACCTACCGAAACATAGGCACCACACTTTCCGATACTTACTGGAAGGCCGAATGCAAACTGCATATCCCCGGCAGCAATCCGCAGGGCTATGGCACAGGAGCCATTGTACTTGCACTCACCGCCGGCACACTTGATTTTATGTCTTATGATGCCTCGCAGGGATATACAGAAACGAATCAGGACGGTATTGCTGTTATTCTTACATCCGGTGCAACCAGCAACAGTATCAATAACTGGTTCTTTCTGATTGAAGAAAAAAAAGGGAACGTACGCACATATGACCTGAATTCGGTGATCTATGCCAGTTCTTCTGTTACCAACTACTACATTCGTCTGGAACGAACAGGTGCAGGTACATCCAGGTTGAGCATTTTTACAGATCCGCAGTTCTCTGTTCCGCTGAATGGGTCGCCTGTTACGCTGGCAGTTGATCCGCTTATCACAGGACTTCATGTAATTCAGCACGGCAGTTCAACCTCAGGTGCAGCTTCGCGATTAATCAACTGTTCAATTGACAATGATACCATTTGCCACGCTGTTCCCTCGTCCAATGAGTGTATTCCGATTTTCAACGATAACTTTTCGGCACCCTCCAACTGGAATCTACAAACCAGCGGAGCGGTATCTTTAAATGGCAGCACGGCTAATTTTGTGAATGCCTATGCCGGGGTGTACAATCGGATTCATCAACCCATCGGCACCACACTTTCAGATACATACTGGCGTGCCGACTGCGATCTGGCGCTGCAGAGCAATCCTCCGGGCAACGGCGTTGGCGCAATAATTATGGCCCTCACAGCAGATACGCTTGATTTTATGGCGTATGATGCTTCGCAAAATTATGCAGCTACTAATCAGGACGGAATAGCCGTTACGCTCACATCGCTGAGTACTACAGATAACAATACCAATAACTGGTTCTTCCTGATTCAGGCCAAAAAAGGAAGTGTGCGCACTTTTGATGTGAATACCGGTGTGTACTGCAGTTCGCTGCTGAGTAATTATTACATACGACTGGAAAGAACCAGCAAGAGTAATGTGCAGATGAGCGTGTTTCAGGATAGTTTACGCACCCTGCACCTGCCCGGCTCGCCTGCTAACTTTACCATTGATACCAGCATTACCGGTTTGAATGTAATTCAGCACGGAAGCAATACTTCGGGAAATTCGTCGCGTCTGTTTTCTGCATCCATCGACAATGATCTTATCTGTTCCGAAATAGTTACGGCTATAGAAAGTCAACATCATTCATTACCAGAAAACAACATCCTGTTGCTGTATCCCAATCCCTCAAACGGATTCGTATTCATCAACAATGCATTACTGACGAATACAACTCAGGGAACTAATTTTTACCGCGTGTATGACATTAGCGGTAAGCAGTTAATGTCTGGGCAGCTTGATGCCTCTGGTATTATTGACCTGAATGAATTGCCTGATGCAGTTTATTTCATTGAAGCAATTATTGATGAGCAACACTTTTCGGGCAAAGTGGTACTGGTGAAAGATTAGCAAAC
>CALRTD020000205.1:0-7620 GCA_943371015.1 Synechococcus sp. UW140
GTTTATCGCGCAAAGTCGTGAAGGCTTCGCATAAAAAGATCGACCAGTTCATTTCAGCTGATTGATTGCCAGATAAAATGCTGATGAATGTTGTTGTGTAAATTATTGAAGAGTTAGAAACTCAGCGCCTTTGAGTCTTTGCGTGAAAATAGTTCATCGCGCAAAATCGCGAAGGCTTTGCATAAACAAGTTCGACCTCTTCATTTCAGCTGATTGATTGCCAGATAAAATGCTGATGAATGTTGTTGTGTAAATTATTGAAGAGTTAGAAACATAGCGCCTTTGCGTGAAAAATTTTATCGCGAGAAGATTTGTGAAGAGTTAGCGAATCAACTTCATCACGAAAAAATAACTGTACTACTTTTGCGCCGTTTAGTCGAGTAGATTTTTGATGATGCGCAGGTTGTGCGTGTATCCGCCGCGTTCGGGGGTGAAAATTCCGTAGTGGTCGTATTTGTCTGTGCGTACCCTGCCTGAGGCGTGGATGATGTGATTATCGCCGATGACCATGCCTACGTGTATGATGCGGCCTTCTTCGTTGTCGAAAAAGGCGAGATCGCCGGGCATGGCTTCTTCTACAAAGTTGAGTGCAGTGCCGGGTTCTACTTGCTGGTAGGCATCGCGTTTGAGCTGCATGCCGTTGGCTTTAAATACCAATTGCATAAAGCCTGAACAGTCGATGCCGAGTGGCGTGCGACCGCCCCAGAGGTAGGGTGAGTTGAGAAATACGAGGGCAGTTTCTACTAAGGCTTCGCGCGTGGGTGTTGCATCCAGCTCAAACGGACGAACGGCACCGTCAACAATAAAAATCCGGTCTTCGATCTGGCATTGTCCGCCGTGGTAGAACGGGAGCGAACTGCCCAGCGTTATCGGGAACGATAAATTGGAATGCGTATCGGTAATGATGGTAAAGAGATCCGTAGTGACCGGCGAAGGATTGCGGCGGAGGTTATCAAAGGCCGCTTTGGCTACCGGTAGATATTGTTTCCGGTCGATCCAGCATTCGTAATGATCCCAGGCGGTAATGATCCGGTGCCAGCTTTCGCGCTGTTCAACCACTTCAAATGCGTCGCCGAAAAGAAGCTGCGTCACCATTTCCGATCTGTCGGAAGGTTCGCGGCGGCAGGGAACAGCGCTGAGGTGACATACACCGTACATACGCTACAAATGTATAAAAACGAAAGCGGCTGCAAATCAGGCAGCCGCTTTCAGTTTTCAGCAGAGTTATGAGCATTAATTCACAAGTTCAATCACTACAGCGCTGCCGCCGCCGCCGCCGTTGCAAATTCCGGCTGCTCCGTAGCGGGCGTTGTTTTGCTTGAGTACGTGCAAAAGTGTAACGATAATGCGGGCTCCCGAGCAGCCGAGCGGATGGCCGAGGGCGACTGCGCCGCCGTTTACGTTTACTTTGGCTGCATCAAGGTTCAGCAGCTGCAGGTTGGCCAAAGCCACTACGGAGAAAGCTTCGTTGATCTCGTAAAACGAAATGTCTTCGGCTTTCAAACCGGCTTTTTCAATGGCTTTCGGAATAGCTTTGGAAGGGGTGGTGGTAAACCATTCGGGCGCCTGCTCGGCATCGGCATAGCCGCGGATAATGGCCAGCGGCTTGATGCCGAGGGCTTTTGCTTTGTCGGCACTCATGAGTACGAGTGCTGCGGCGCCGTCGTTAATGGTTGATGCGTTGGCTGCGGTTACGGTGCCGTCTTTCTGGAATACGGGCTTCAGGGCAGGAATCTTGTCGAAGAACACATTTTTAAATTCCTCGTCTTCGCTGATCACCACTTCGCCTTTGCGGGTGGCTACGGTAACCGGAACTACTTCTTCGGCAAATTTTCCGGCGGCCCAGGCTGCTGCCGAGCGCTTGTACGATTCAATGGCGTAAGCATCCTGTGCTTCGCGGCCGATGTTGTAGGTGGAGGCACACAGCTCGGCCGAGTTGCCCATCAGGTTGTTGTGATATACATCGGTGAGGCCGTCTTTTACAATGGCATCCAGCAGCTGGCCGTGACCGTATTTCTGTCCGTAGCGGGCTTTTTCAACGTAGTAGGGGGTGGCCGACATATTTTCCATGCCACCGGCAACCACCACATCGTTATCGCCAAGCAGGATGCTTTGTACGCCAAACATCACCGATTTCATGCCCGAAGCACATACTTTGTTCACGGTGGTGCAGCGCACATGATCGGGAAGACCGGCAAACTTAGCCGCCTGACGGGCAGGAGCCTGTCCCAGATTGGCCTGCAGCACGCTGCCCATAAATACTTCTTCAACAAGGTTCGGGTCGATACCGGCACGCTCTACAGCGCCTTTAATGGCAGCAGCACCAAGTTTGGTCGCCGAAACATCGGCAAAAGCACCGCCGAAAGCGCCGATAGGTGTACGCACGGCCGAAACAATATATACTTCTTTCATAAAGCTGATTTTTTCGCGTTTAAAAACGGGGCAAAGGTAAGGATTTCTGTTTGGCTGGAATGCTTTGGGCTTAGGCCGGAGTTAAATTGATATGGTTGAAGAATGGTTGTATTTCCGATAACTTCTCAATTTGACAATTCTTCACTTTCAAAACTCAAATCACAAACAACTTTATTATCCAGAATAGAAAAGTAGCAGTTCTTTTCATTCATGTGCAACCCGAATAAATCTTTGTTAAGCCATTTCACTTGTCGGGCTAAGCTGTAAATAAAGTCGTAACAATACATATTTCTCTTTTCCAGAAGTATGACGCTTTTCAAGCTATTTTCTTCTTTGATAATTTCAACGTAAAGTATCGACCGAGTTTCGGTTTTACGTAATACAACCTTTCCAATATGCTTTTTGTCTTTTGATTTTTTTTCGGGGTAATTTACTACAAACTGAAAATCGTTATCAAGAATATGTTTGTAGGCACTATCGAAAACCGATTGATCCCAATTTTCAAATGTGGCAATTTCTGAAACTGTAGTGTGTAAAAGATCAAGGACGTAACTGTATTGCTCTTTTTTTGAAAGACTCAGATATTTACTTTCATCAATTACTGTGTCGTAATTACAAATTGCTCCAAAATAAATAGGCTTATCCCATTTTTTTCTTGATTCCAGATGTACGCAAATTCTTGAGGTCTGCTGTGGTTTATAGCCGTTTAAACTGTGGTGATAAAAGTCTGCAATAAAGTTTAGAGTTTGCCTGAATGCCCAGTCATGCGGCACATCTTTAATTTTATCTCCATCATAATAAAGAGTTATGTCTAGCAGTGTACGACTCATTGTGTGTGATATTCGACATCTAAAAGTAAGGATTTCTGTTTGGCTGGAAGCGAGGGGGCTGTTAGGTTGCATGAAGCTTCATGCCGCATATTCAAAACAATGTAAGTGATCTCTATTTTAAAGTGGTCAAATTCGACCACTTTAAAATTCAATGAGTAATTCAACTTCCTTTTTAGCAATCCTTTAGAGGCCTTTGTTAAAATTCCATAATAAACCGACACACCGTTTTCCTTTTGCGCTGCAAAGAAGCCGTCCGTCACAATTTCGCGAAGCGGTAAACTTCGGCTGCGTTATTTGCACAAAAACAAACCGCTATGCACAAAACAACCCGCTACATCCTTGCAACAGTTTGGATTCTGTTTTCACGCTCGTTTGATGCTTACGCCACCTGGCAGCACACACCCGATTTGCAGAAAGAAGCCAGTCCGCTCGTATCTCTTCTCGGCCTCGACTGGCTGCCGCTGCTGAGTTTGCTGGCTTTGTTTTGTGGTTATGTGTTGTATGCTTACTGGCGCGCATTGTTTGGCAGCTACCGTATTTTACCTGCCGAAAAAGGTTTGAGCCTGAGCGAATTTACCGGCTACATAGCTACCGGGCGCAAAACGAAATGGTGGGCGTTGTTGTACCAGTTTCCGAAAACGCGGGCGCATTTCCATGCTTACTTTGGGTACTTGCTTACGATCTGCTTATCGGTTGCGGGAGTTGTTTCTACGCTGATGTGGGTGTTGATTTGGTATTCGGAGGCTTACCGCAATGTGCATTCAGTGGGTTTGATCTACTCGGTTATTTTGGGTGGGTGTGGAGTTGTTTTCTTTTTGTGGGTGAGGGGGAAGTATAGATATTATACTAGTGTCGTAATGTTATCTTATTCAAAGCAGTTCTAATTTTATTAATCTCAAACTCTCTAAGACTTTTTAGTTGCTCATTCATTTTTCTTTCAAGTGAAATATATGTATTGATATTATTGGTGTTAAAATTTGTTTTATTATCTATAGTATTTCGCTCGTCTTCAGTTAATAAATCTTGCCAAATACTATCTAATTCAACCTTTTTATTATGAATGGATTGTAAAATGTCTTTTTGTTCGTGTCCTAAAATTTCTAATTTGTTAATGTCTTCCCTATGAAAAGAAATTGATTCTTCAAAGTCATACGATAAATATGGGAACAAGTTAACTGAAGAAAAACTGTGATACCTGAGTTCAATATCTGCCAAAGTAATTTGAGGAAGTTGTCCGTCGGTTTGAAAGAATTGTTCCTTCTCTGTTTTCCAGTAATATATAAGCTGTCCAAATGCTTTTTGATACTCAGACATGTTATTGCCAAATGGTAGTTTAGGATGTTGTGTCGGATATCCTAAACCACTATCTCTATCTGTAGTGAAAATAAACTGTCCTCCATTGACTAACGGAAGGTGCTTGTGCCAACTATGACATGTAGTTAAGTGAACTACAAATCGTTCTTTTTGTTCTTCTGTAAATGGAATCATTTTCTTTTAATCATTATTTATTTAGAGAGCCAACAAACGTATCATAAACATTTTGCAGCTACCCGAAGGTGGCGACTTCGAAACACTTCAGTATCAGCTAAACAGAAAGTTTAATGGATGCATAAAGCTCCAAGTTTGTAAATCACCCAGCCTGACTCACCCTCCGTATTATAAGTCGTTTTACTTATACATTTCAAGCGCAAATTTTACATTGTAGTTATTCAAGCCTTTTAATTTCTCTAAAGCATTATTAGAAACGTCCGAGTTGATTGTCATTAGGGCGTGAACACATTTTCTTAAAGTCGTCTCCAACTCATCATCATACCTCCGAAATCGTTCTCTATTTAAGGCAATATTTACAATCGGTTCTACAAATCTGTCATCACGTAAATTTTCGAGGTAAATCGCATTCACTAAGTCTTCGTGTTGTCTATGCCAAGTTCCAATCAATGCTTTTTCAATATATTCTAAACTATCAGTATCAAACTTATTCTGATTTGAAAAATCAATACACTGAATGAGTCCTTCTTCGTCTTCGTTTTCTACAGCTCGTTTTAGTTCGTCTTTCATTTTTACTCGGGTTACTTAAGATGGCATATAACGTTTTGGCGCTTGGCGAAGAAGCGGATTTCGAAGCACTAAACTGTCTGCTAGCACTGAACTTGATACGAAGAACAAAGTTTCATTAAAGCACTGAACCCGCTTTTTTGCCAAACGCCTGTTAGCACCAGTTTTTCTAATTTCCGTCACGGTCATTTATTCCTTTTACTTTGTCAGCAGGTAAACTTGTATAAATACCGCTTACTTTCTTAGGTAGTGCTATCATATATTCAATTATGATATTAACTAAATCGAATAATTGACCTACTGTCTCTGGATTATCAGTATCAATTTGCCCAGGATGAACTGCATCATTACCTGTAACACGAACAATATCCAATGATTGTTGCACAATTAATGGAAGTCCTTTTTTTACAAGATTACCAACGTCCGTATTGATATTTTTTCCTGATTCGCCAAGTTCTTGACATAAGATTTGAATTGAAAGTCTTAACAAAGCTGCTGCTCCTCTTGGAGATTTTGAACTTACGGAAGATGCCTCTAAGTATAGCTTTAATACAGATTCTGGCATTTCAGGATTTGGAAATGGAGCATTACCCGTGTCAGGAAAGTACATTTTATCCTCGACCCATAATGTTCGTTTTGTGCAATGTTGACATGTGCCAACTCTCAAAGGATGTTTGGCTTTGTCACTGTCAAATTGGTCACCATTCCACCGTCTCATCCACCAGTCTTGTTTAGCAATTGCTCCACAATGAGGACAAGTAAAAGAGTTAAGGAAGACTTGTGGTTGAATATATTTCATTTAAGTTGTTGTTTTAAATTTCTTTTGATTTTTCTATTATCTATTCTTTGATTTTCTCGGATTTTTAAACGCCATAGAAAGTTTTTGTCACCATTTATTTTGCTGTAATAATTTATTGGGACTTTAAAAAGGTCAACACATTTTTTAAGCACGTCAATTATATGTTGTCTTCTCATTTTCCTTGAATCAATTTCATTGATTGTATGATAGAAAGAAGGCCAGAATAAAACCGATTTGTCAAACCTTAAATTTACAGGAGTTGCAATTAATGAGTAAGCTTGATTTGTTACAATAATTTTTGAGGCTAAATCTCTGTTCGCACCCTTGCAGGCTGAAAGGAATAACCTTTTATTGCGTAAGATATTCTTTGTGAAAATTTGCAATTCACTATTCGTTATTGAATCGCCATTAATTTCAATTCCAGTCTCATCTGCATGACAAGATAAATGTAAATACCTATAATTGGATTTGTTGAAGTCGTTTAAGTGACTTTTTAATTCGTCTATGCTGTCAGCCCATTTGTAAATGGATGGGATGTGCGATAATTCTAAAATTTCGTGTAGAGTTTCTCCGTCAAAATAGTCGTCACCTCTTAATGATTCTATTATATATACTCCGTATTTTGTCATTAGTAGTATGTCGTTTTAAAATTGGTGCTAACTCTCAAATATACGCAATAGGCAAAATAGTCGCATATTTCATTGACAAAAGTTAAATTATTGATAATTAGCCTACTTCAAGTAAAATATACAAAATCCGCATTATGCGTATAAAGCATATCCATTCAAATAGATATCCCCAATACGCAACTCAACTTCCTCACCCTAAAACAGCCCACCGCAACTTCGCCGATTTCGCCCGCGGATTCCGCACACATTCCTCAACACTCGGCCTTACCGGCTCTGTAGCTATTGCTGAGTACACACCCTCGCGGAAAAAACGCTGAAACGACTTCTTCACCCGCCGGTCTTCGCCGGAATGGAAGGTGAGTATGGCCACCCGGCCGCCGGGAGCGAGGACACCGGGCAGCTTTTCGAGAAAGGCGTCGAGGACTTCAAACTCGTGGTTGACTTCTATGCGCAGGGCCTGGAAACAGCGCTGACAAGCCTTTTTGATATCGCCGTCTTTGTGCTCGGGCGGGAGGAAGTGCAGGGCATCGGCAATGGCTTGCTGGAGCTGCCGCGTTGTGGTGATGAACTGGCCTTTGCTGCGGCGGTTGACGATGGCGCGGGCGATGAGCTCGGCATTTGGCTCGTCGGCATTGTCGGTGAAGATTTCTTCGAGGCGCTCGGTTGTGATGTTTGTGAGCAGGGAAGAGGCAGGTTTTCCGCTCCAGGGATTGAGGCGGAGATCGAGCGGGCCTTCTACTTTAAACGAAAAGCCGCGGTCGGGATTGTCAATCTGCATCGAGGAAACGCCCAAATCGGCTAGCACAAAATTGAGCGGGCCGGATTCCAAAACTATGGTATCAATTTCAGAGAAGTTGAGTTGCCGCGCGGTAAATACCTCAGGCCCGAAACCGGC
>CALRTD020000206.1:0-7607 GCA_943371015.1 Synechococcus sp. UW140
AACCGCAGTATCACTGCACCCGAAGTAAAACAACGGTTCTGGCCGCGGCTGCTTGTTCCTGCATTTTTGATTTCAGCTCCGGCACTGATTCCCGGAAATCTTCCGGCGCAGCAAACTACTCCGCAAAAAGCGACTACCGCTCAGAAAAAAACGCAGCAAAAGAAACTCAGCATAACGGTAAGCGGAGTGGTTTCCGTCACCGATTCACTGAAAGGCACCGGGGCAATTGTGCGTATTACCAATGGCAGCGATACGGTAAGAACAACGAGTGATGCTGATGGCCGGTTTACTGCCGTAATTAAAGCGGCAGAAAACGATACGCTTCATGCAGTTGTAGCTTTATCCGGATTTAACAGACACAAAAGCGATATAGTTGTTGTAAAGAACCAAATCAGCTATGAACTGAATGTAAGACTGCAGGAAGTTTTTGTTATTGAGGCGATACAAGTACGTATTGTTGCTGAAGAAGATCGCCATTACACCGGAATTCCGATGCAGTATGATGTCATTGAAGAAACAAAAGCCTCTAAACGCCGGAGATTTTTCCGGAATCTGTTTCATCCATTCAGAAAACGAAGGAGCCAATAATCAGCGAACGGTAACTTCCATTTCAAACCAGCTTGCATTGCCTTTTGGTTCGAAACGGTAGCGAAGCTGAGCGGCGCAGCGTGTAATTTCTATAAGTCCGAGCCCGGCAGAAGGATTGGAATCGCGGGAAACAACTTTCTCACGTGAGCGGAGAATGTAAAGCTGACGAAGCGAGTCTGATGATTTTGCTGACAGACTTTTAAGCTGCTCGCTAAATTGAAATTGGTTAGCAGCTGAAACAAAATTTCCGAAACAAACTCTAGCATCACCAGAGCGCATTATTTCAATGCGGAAACCAATTATGGGATAACGGCTGTTTTCTTTACCGCCATATTTTACACAATTTTGCAGGCCTTCGATTACAACAAGAAAAAGGCGTTTCCTGAAAGCCAACGGTAATGCAGAGATAATTTCAGATTCCTCAATAAGTTGAAGCATGGTTTCAACAAAACTTTGATTTGCCGGACCATGATAATGCTGAACAAAAAGCAAATCGATTTCTTTCTCAGCATCAGGCTGAAAATACGATTTAAGTGAAAAAGATGTTAGGTTCAGCATAATTGGGGTAGGTGCAAGAATAATAGGGGGGCTATTATCTCTCAACATCCAAATGTATTGATTGTTTGCCTTTTGATTAACTTTTTAGATCTGATAATTAACAAAGTTTTACGAACAAGTGTGTTGAAAAGTGGCCGTTATTCTATCATCCGCGTCTTTTGCACGATTTTGTGTTGATTTTACTGGATAATTGACTTTTCTGATAGACGTAAGTTGTTGTGTTGTAGCGCATCATTGATTTCAATGATTTTTACTTGACAAGGAATAAATGCAGCCTTATCTTTATCAAAAAGATCACGAAATGGTCATTTTTGAAATTCAAAAAAACGGCAGTTTTTTGTATTGATTTTTGGATGTACGTAACGCTTTTCTAAACATCAGAATAACCCCTTTTATGAACGCAAGTTTTCTCTTACAATCATCATTCAAAAGAATCAACCAAATATGGGCCTGGATTATTGCATTTATCGTTAGTAAGCTCAGGATTATTTATCCGCACCTTCACGATACATTTTCTGTTTTGCGTTGTATCTGGTTTCATTTTCTTATGCTTGGTGTCGGCTATTTTGCGCTCACCTCTACAGAGCAAGCAAGAGATATGTTGTATGTTTTTTCTGATGCTCTTGCCGGTGGTTTTGCTGCGATTATTGAAAATTTTTGGTTGCTTTTTTTCTTTTTTGCCGGAATATTCTGGTGGTCGTTTGTAATGTGGTTTACCCCCCGTTTAATTCTTAAATCAAGTCATATTCGCCTGATTTATAAAAAATGGGAAATCCGCGGGACTGAACGTGTAAACATAACGGCTTGGTATATCCGGTTTATTATTCGCTTTTTCCCCCGCTTGTCGGGCGCACTTCCTTTTTTGTTTGTAATGATCGGAGCACTTTCATTAGCTACAAACTCTGTTATTACTGTTGTTCTTTTCGGAATACTTACTGTAGTTTCTTTTTTGTTTTATTCGTTCAGAGCCAATTTGCAGGAGTATTTTTTTTCCCGGAAATGGGTTATTCGCCGTATCGGAGCTGAGCGGATTAATATGTTCAAAGCAGATCCCGATCGTTTTGCAGCACAGCGTCAGCAACTCTCAGCAGGCGGAAAATTTGTAGCTGCTATTGCTTTTTCAGGAACAACACTTCTGTTTATCGTTCTCTGCATCATTAAAGATCCCTCGCTGCCGCAGGTTATCGGTCCGCACGGATTAATCCTGAGCGCACTTGGAGGCTGGACTGTTTTCGGGAGTTTGCTTGTGTTGTATTCAAACCGTTTTCGGATTCCCGGTTTTATTCTCCTGCTTATTTATACATTGATGGTTAGCCGCTGCAACAACAACCACAGCGTTCGCACGACAACCCGGCTGGCACATGTTGATGAACGCGAAACATTGGAACAGCGTATCGAAGGATGGATGCAGGCCTTTGTTGCCGACAGCACAGTATTCAGTGCCGACAGCAGCAGCACCGACGAAATACCTGTAATCGTTATTGCATCACAGGGCGGCGGCATCAGGGCCATGAACTGGACAGTGCGCGTACTCGATCAACTGAATAAAGAAAAAGCACTGCCTGATTTTTACCGGCATGTTTTTGCACTGAGCGGAGTTTCCGGAGGCTCTGTAGGTATAGCTGTGCATACGGCATACATGCGCGATTCTGTTTCCAACACCGAAGGACTCAACAACATTATTTCATCCGATTATCTCTCGCCGGTAACAGCAGGATTGCTTTATCCTGATATGGTGCAGAAATTTTTATGGTGGCCGCGCGAATCATTTGACCGTGCAAGACGTCTTGAAGATGCCTGGGCCGAATGTTATTGGGATACACTAAACAGCAACCGCCTCAATTTCGATTTCCTTTCACTTTGGAAAAGTAAATCAAAAACAAATTATGCAATTCCGAGTTTGTTCCTGAACAGCGTGGTTGCCGAAAGCGGGCAAAAAGCAATCATTACCAACATACAACTTGACAATCATTATTTCCCGGATGCTATAGATGTAATTCATGAAACCGGATATGATATGCCGCTTAAATCGGCGGCATTGTGCAGTGCCCGTTTTCCGTTTGTTACACCGGGCGGATTGGTTCAATTAACAGGTGCTGATGCCGGTCATCTCATTGACGGAGGTTATCTTGAAAATACCGGAATGGTAACCGGCTTATCTATCATTTGTGCAATTAACGATTACATTAATGATACAACACCGGGTAAAAATCATATCCCGAAACACATCAAAAAAAGATTGAGACCGGTACTCCTTTTTATTCAGAATGCTGATTTTGGCGCATCAGCAATTCGCCCGCTGAAATTTATGCATGAATTGGGCGTGCCTCCTTCGGGGTTTATCAATTCGTGGGACAGAGAAGGTGTTGCGCTCGACAAACAAATGAAACTGCTGACCAAGCGGCTGAGTCCGAAGGTCAGCTACATCAAATTTGAGCTCGACCGCAATCAGGTTCCGATTCCGCTTAGCTGGTATATTTCAAAAACAGCCGATGCAGAAGTAAGTCGTCAGGCCAAAGGCTTAAACACACTTGGCCCGAACAAAGAAGCATATACAGACCTCTGCAGCTTGTTTGCCGGAAACAGAAAACGGTAGTTCTGCCGTAAGCCATTACATTTGCAAAATGCCGGCAGCCGCAAAGTCACGCATTCGGGTAATGCGTTTTACATTAGTATTCAGCATCGTGCTGCTCAGCATCAAGTTTGCAGCATGGATGCTCACGCATTCCAATGCACTGCTTACCGATGCGCTCGAAAGCATTGTAAATGTTACAGCAGGAGCCTTTGCACTGTTCAGCATTTGGTATGCATCGCGCCCTAAAGATGAAGATCATCCTTACGGGCACGGAAAAATAGAATTCCTCTCCGCAGGCTTTGAAGGCGCGCTCATTTTATTAGCCGGAGGCTCCATTCTCTGGCGCGCAGTATTGGGACTTATTCACCCGCAGCAACTCCACGATGCAGACTTGGGAGCCTTGCTGGCAGCCATAGCAGGGGCATCCAATTTTATAATGGGCAGGTACCTCATTAAGCGCGGAAAAAAAGAGCATTCGGCGCTGATGCAGGCCAGCGGAAAGCATCTTATTACCGATACTGTTTCCTCTATTGGCCTTGTGCTCGGACTTATTGTCGTTGCATTAACCGGACAAATTTGGATTGATAACCTGTTGGCTTTGCTCTTTGGCGGCTATATCATTTACTCCGGATTTCAGCTTGTGCGCGAAGCATTAGGCGGACTGCTTGATCAGGCGGATACCGATAAGCTGAAACAGGTGATCAGTATTTTGCAAAACAACAGAAAATCAAATTGGATCGATATTCACAATCTGCGTGTGCTCAAATACGGCGCACTGCTGCATGTTGATGTGCATCTTACTTTGCCCTGGTATCTCTCGCTCGAAGATGCGCACGAAGAAGTGGACGAAGTTGGACGACTTGTAAACAACAGCTTAGGTATAGAAGTCGAATTTTTTATTCATGCTGATCCCTGCATTCCTCAATCATGTTCAATTTGCAGTTTGCAAGATTGTAAAGAACGAAAAGCCGAACATCAGCGCACAATAGAGTGGACGCTGCATACTGTATTGCCCGACAGCAAACATCACCTGCAAACCGACCAGTAAACTTTCGGGTTAGCCTTTTGCAGCAATTTCAGAAAGATTTGTGAGCAGCGGAATGGTAGCCTTTCCTTTTTCAGTCAGATAATATTCAACATGAAGCGGTTTTTGCCTGATCACTTCACGTTTCAGTAAACCGGCTTCTTCAAGATCTTTCAGAGCAACAGCTATAGCTTGTTTGGTTGATCCCGGCAGCAGCTTCAGTAGTTTATTAAACCGCAATGCCTCTTCGCTGGCGATGCGCAACAACTGAGGTTTCCATTTTCCTGAAAGCTGCCTGAGCAATGCTTCTGCCGGACAATCGTATTCGTCTGCTTGGGTAGTCATAATTTTCTGACTTATTGTACGATAGGATTTTTAGTCTGAATTTTGTTCCGGCTGATTCACTAAAACAGCTTTCATGTACAATTACAAATTTACGAATCCGATCCGGCTGTCAGTTTTCCGAATGCATTCGGAGCGTAAAAAATATGCGCTGTTTTGTATGCTGCTGTTGCTGATGGCTGCCTGCAAACTCAACGATAAAACGTCAGATATGGAACCAACAACTATAAATCCATTGCTTTGTAATCCCGACAGTGGTGTTTGTGAAATACCCGGTACTGCAACAACCGCAAGCACAGCTGTAAACCACACTGTAAAAAAGCCGGTTAAACTTATCTACTTCACAGATCCTATTTGTTCATCGTGCTGGGGCATTGAACCACAGCTGCGAAAACTCAAGCTCGAATACGGCAGCAGTATTGAAATTGAATATCACATGGGAGGCTTGCTGCCTTCGTGGAACGGATTTAATGGTGGCGGAATTACAAAGCCTGCGGATGTTGCCGTGCACTGGGATGAAGTCAGTCAGCATTACGAAATGCCAATTGATGGTGATGTTTGGCTCGAAGATCCGCTCTCCTCTTCTTATCCGCCTTCGGTAGCTTTTCATGCGGCACAATTGCAGGATACACTAAAAGCTCAGAAGTTCCTGCGCCGCTTGCGTGAAATGGTATTTACGGAGAAGAAAAACATCACGAAATGGGAGCACATTCAGGCCGCTGCTTTTGATGCAGAACTTGATACAGCGCGTTTGCATGCAGATTACACATCAACAGCCCAACAACTTTTCGACAGCGATTTGCAATATGCCCGAAAGCTGGGTGTGCGCGGCTTTCCAACAATTATTGCCGTAAACGAATCTGGTCAGCAGCAAGTCATTTATGGTTTCAAACCGTATGCACAGTTTGAACAAACCATTAAACAACTGCATCCGTCGGCACAGAAAACAAATTACACCGCCAGTGCTGATGCCTTGTTTGCAGTATATCCAACGCTTACTGCAAAAGAGTTTGCTGTTTTAGCCGGTATCTCTGTAGCCGATGCACAGCAGCAATTAGCAGCGCTAACTGCATCGGGTAAACTTGCAGCCACAACTTGCAAGAACGGAACTGTTTGGAAAAAGAAGTAAACTGCGGCAATTAGTCTTCGCCTAAAATGCGAACCGGCTTAATTGTTTTGCGCAAACCAAAACGGTTACGAGTTTTTTCTTCTACCCATTTTACAGCATCTTCAACCGAATCGGTAAACATAATCAGTTCAGGGTCTGCAATACCAATTGTATTGGCTTCTACCATCTTATCCATATGCTCTTTGAGGTGCTGATGGTAGTCGGTACCAATTATGCAAACCGGAAACCGCTGTACTTTTCCTGTTTGCATAAGTGTGAGGGCTTCAAACAGTTCATCGAGTGTACCAAAGCCTCCCGGTAAAACAACAAAACCATACGAATATTTAGACAGAAGAACTTTCCGAACAAAAAAGTAGCGAATGTTTACCCACGTATCTAAATAAGGATTCGGATGCTGTTCGTGAGGTAGTACAATGTTACAGCCTATTGATTTTCCGCCTGCTTCTTTTGCGCCGCGGTTTGCTGCTTCCATAATTCCGGGACCACCTCCGGTCATAACAGTAAAACCAATTTTGGCGAGTCCGGCGCCGGTTTTGCGCGCCAGATCGTAGTAAACATGATCTTCTTTAAATCGGGCTGAGCCAAAAACGGTAATGCAGGGGCCAATAAAGTGCAGTTTACGAAACCCTTTTATAAACTCGCGCATTACTTTTAAAACAAATACAAATTCGCGCCAGCGCGATTGCGGGCCCTCCAGAAATATACGTTCAGCATTTTCGTTTACGGGTTCCGGAGCTGATGTATTGCTATGTTGACGGGATTCGGATATTTCAGTTTGCATAGCAGCAAAGGTAAACATCACAGCGACGCAGAAAAAAACGATCCCGGTAAAAACCGGGATCGCGTGCAAAGTACCGGACACGCTGCCATGTATGGCCGATACTGTATGAATGCTAGGGGTTGTAAAGCTATGGCAGCGGTTTGTATAAGATTAAAGTTTTATGAATTCGACTCGCCGGTTGTTGGCTTTTCCAACTGTTGTGGTGTTCACATCAGTAGGTACTGATTCGCCTTTCCCATCGGTTTCCAGGCGACCGGCATCAATTCCAAATTCTGTTGTTAGTGCTTTTTTTACGGCTTCGGCTCTGCGTTTCGAGAGATCAAGGTTAGCCGCTTCTTCGCCGTCGCTGTCAGTATGCCCTACAATTTTTACTCGTACCGTTGGGTTTTCTTTCAGCACTGTTGCAATTTCTTTGAGCGTGCCGTAAGATTCGGGCTTCACTTTATCAGAGCCGGATTCAAACTGAATGCCCCGTGTTACGAGTTTACCTTCGGTAATGAGTTTACTGCGGGTATCAGGTGCACCAACAGCAAGACGAAGATTTGAAATGAGGAAATAATCTTCGGCAGTATGCATATCGGCAGTATGAAAGATAACGCTGTTGTATTTC
>CALRTD020000207.1:0-7578 GCA_943371015.1 Synechococcus sp. UW140
AAACACGAAGGTGCTTACTGCCGAAGGCGAGCAGGATATTGAAGACATTGAAGTTGGCGATTTAGTGGTTGCAGCCGATCCGGCTACCGGCGAACAAGGCAATTACGCAGTGTCGCGCATCTTCAAGCGTTTAGCTGTTGGACTGGTGCTTCTGGTTACTTCTACCGGAGATACGCTTGCTGTAACACCTGAGCACCCGGTTTATACTACAGAGCACGGCTGGACGGAAGCCTGGCACATTCAACCCGGCGACCATCTTCTTACTTCTGATGAAGCGGCACAGTTTGCTTCAAGTGCCACGACAACTCAGCCTTCGGCCATTGTAGCCGGCACCCGCTATGTGCCCGACACACTTGTTACAGTTTACAACATTGAGGTGGAGCGGATGCACACCTACTTTGTAGGGCGCGGGCATTACCTTGTACACAATCCCAAAAACTGCGGCAGAGCCGGAAAAGGTGGCGCCCACGGGCAAACAAGTAAATTCTCAGAACGAAAACTCGTCGAAAGCAATCACTTCCCGGCTTCATCATCCTACAGGGGAACTCCTTACGCAGGAATCTCATTCCGTCATAAGCCCGCAGTAACGATGCTGTATAAAGACCACCGGATTGCAAAAACTACAGGCTCTTCTTTTGCAGCTAAAAAGTGGCGCGCAAAACAAACAGCATTGTTGAAGCAAAATAAATTTGCACAAGCTATGCTTATGGATATTGTGGATATGCTTTCAATTACAAACAATGACGTTACCCTGAAAAATGGAATTAAACAAGCGATTATTTACAGCCATAATTATAAATTGAATGGGGTTCCGTTAATTTCGGCAACTGAAAAGACGGACTTACTTAAATATGTAAACTAATGGTGTACGAACTCATCCCCAATAAACAGATTGGCCCGCTGACTTTAGGCATGAAACGTGAAGAAATTCATCAACTGCTTCAGGAGCCGTTTACCTATTCGCCTGCCGAGTGGGTAGACGATGAGGAAGAGCCTTTCTTATCTCCGGCGTTCGACTATTTTGAAACTACAGATGTTAAAATCGAATACAACGAACAAGAGGAAGTCACATTTATTGAAATTGGCCCTCTCAGTACTGTCGTTTGGTTGGATGTGTCTGTTTTCGATACATCTGCCGCACAACTAGTTTCCATGATGCAGGCAATTGATTCATCGTGCAGTAGTGATGATTATGTGGTGATGGCTCCATCTTTGGGCATGGCTGTTTGTCTGCCGGAGGATGAAGACCCGAACAAAGCACCGGTTACGTTGATAAGCGTATTTTCCGCGGAAGCAGTCAATTAATTGATCACTAAAAAGCAGGAGCAACCACTAGTACGGTTGCTTCTGCTTTTTTACGGCCAAGCGAATGAAGAAAAATGTAGCCTGACACAAGCCATAAACAGGGCCAGGTAGTTTGCTCTTGCTGAAAACCGGTAACTTCTGTAAACAAAAACTGCCTCCTGAAAAGGAGGCAGAAAATGATTGAGCCTTCCACGGGACTTGAACCCGCGACCTGCTGATTACGAATCAGCTGCTCTACCAGCTGAGCTAAGAAGGCTTAACATTGAGACAACAGCCTTACTGTTGCGCGCTGCAAAAGTAGTATTTCCGGGAAACGGCAACAAGTTTTTGCCGAAAAACAGCAAACGGTTTACCGAACGGCCTTTGACGGAACAGGATACATTTCGCGGAGCTTGTTTACTGTGTAATCAATCTCATCGCGGGTGGTGTATTTGCTGAACGAAAAGCGGACAGACGGGCGGCTCATATCGGTGCCAATGGCACGAAGTACATGCGAACCAACATTGCTGCCAGATGAACAAGCACTTCCGGCAGAAGCAGCTATTCCATTGATATCCAAGTTGAAAACAAGCATCTCGGCATTGTCAGTTGGCGGCAAACAAACGTTAAGAACGGTGTAAAGTGATTCGCCTTTGGCATCGCCGTTGAAAGTTACGCCGGGCAAATGCTTCTCTAACTGCGAAATCATGTAATCTTTAAGACTCTGGATATGCTTTTGATGCTCTTCCAGATCGCGAAGACTGATTTCGAGTGCCTTGGAAAGTCCTACAATGCCGTAAACGTTTTCGGTACCGCCGCGCATGTTGCGCTCTTGCGCTCCGCCGTGAATCAGCGGCGAAATATTAATATCGCTGTTGATGTAAATAAAGCCAACGCCTTTGGGACCATGGAATTTATGCGCAGCACCGTTCAGGAAATGAATCGGAAGGGCTTTAAGATCAATGTTGTAGTGGCCGATTGTTTGAACGGTATCAGAATGCAAAACAGCATCGTACTTTTTACAAAGTTCTGATACCTTTTTGATGGGCAGCAGGTTACCGATTTCGTTGTTGGCATGCATGAGCGATACAAACGAGCGCTCATTACTGCTCAACAATTCTTCGAAGTGCTCCATGTCGATATGTCCGCCCGGAAGCAAACGTACAAGGCTCAACTTAATACGCCCGCCATCGGCAAGCGCTTCGAGTGTATGAAGCACCGCGTGGTGCTCAATTGGCGAAGTAATGGCATGAGTAAGCTTCAGGTCTTCAATTGAGCAGCGGATAGCCATATTATCAGCCTCGGTGCCGCCTGAAGTGAAGAAGATTTCCGAAGGCGAGACATTGAGTGAACGGGCAATGCTCTTACGCGCCTGCTCAATGGCAGAACGGGTTTGCCGCCCCCAGGCGTGTATCGACGAGGGGTTGCCGAAATGCTCTTTCATCACCGGAAGCATTGCATCAAGCACTTCGGGATCAAGAGGCGTAGTAGCTGCATTATCAAGATAAGCCTTCATGGTGCAAAAATACGAGTATTTGAATTAAAAGCCGCTAAGTACGGCTGCTGACACAAATCAGAATACAAAGAAAAGCGGCATCCCGATTGGTGATGCCGCTTTTTTTGTCTTTTTATGAGCAATTTTTAACCTTAACCGTGTTTTTTCGGTTAAAATACGATCAGCGCTGCTGTACTTTTATCAGTTCCCGAATATCAAGCATGATTTTCTTGGCAAGATTATCGGCTGTAGTTTCAGATTCGCTTTCAGAATAAATCCGGATGATGGGTTCGGTATTGGAGCGGCGAAGATGCACCCACTCTTTACTGAACTCAATTTTTACTCCGTCAATCGTATTAACAGGCTGCTTGCTGTACTTTTTATGAATGCCGTCGAGAATCATGTCAACATTGATCTCGTTGGTCAGTTCAATTTTATTTTTCGAGATGTGGTAATCCGGATATTTAGAGCGAAGCATTGAACAAGTGCTGCCGAATTTCGCCAGATGGGTCAGAAACAGTGCAATTCCGGCCAGCGCATCGCGACCATAATGCAATTCGGGATAAATAACGCCACCGTTTCCTTCGCCGCCAATAACGGCATTGCACGATTTCATTAATTCAACCACATTTACTTCACCCACCGCAGAGGCATGATAAACCCCTCCGGCTTTTTCGGTAACATCGCGCAGCGCACGGGTTGAGGAAAGATTGGAAACGGTATTGCCGGGTTTGTTGCCAAGCACATAATCGGCAACAGCCACTAAAGTATATTCTTCGCCAAACATTTCTCCGTCTTCGCAAACAATGGCAAGACGGTCAACATCAGGATCTACAACGAGTCCGAGATCCGCTTTTTTCTTCACAACCGCTTTTGCGATATCGCGTAGATTTTCGGGAAGCGGTTCCGGGTTGTGCGGAAATTCACCTGTGGTTTCGCAATAAAGTTCTGTAATTTCTTCAACCCCAAGTGCCCGCAGGAGCATCGGAACTGCAATACCGCCGGTAGAATTTACGGCATCAACCACAATTTTAAACTTCCGTGCTTTTACGGCTTCGGCATCCACCAGCGGAAGTGCCAGAATTGCTTCGATATGTTTTTCGATAAAGCCGGTTCCGGTGGATATTTGTCCGAGATGATTGACTTCTGCGAAGCTAAAATCATCCGCATCGGCTATCGAAAGAACAAGCTCACCGTCGGCCGCTGAAATGAATTCTCCTTTTTCGTTGAGGAGTTTCAGCGCGTTCCATTGTTTGGGGTTGTGGCTTGCCGTAATAATGATACCGCCATCGGCCATTTCGGCAGGAACGGCCATTTCTACGGTTGGCGTTGTAGAAAGACCGATATCAAGCACATGGATGCCCAGCCCGGAAAGAGTTCCGTTGACAAGCTGACTAACCATTGGGCCTGAGATACGGGCATCACGGCCAACAACAACTTTGAGTGCTTTTTTGGGATCAGCAGCGCGCCGGCGCAGCCATGTTCCGTAGGCCGCTGTAAATTTTACAATATCAACGGGACTCAGACCTTCGCCGGGGCGACCACCAATGGTGCCGCGAATTCCGGATATAGACTTTATTAATGACACGCAAACGATTTTTAAACAGGGACTGCAAAGATAGAACGATGCTTGGGGATACTGCAAAACCCTTTTCATAACATATTAACCACTAAAAATCGAATTTTGGTGATAACTTTGCATACGAAAAGGCCATTCTGCTACGTATCTTTGTTTATAACCCATTAGGCCGTTCTATGAAAAGCGAGCAAAACCATATTAATCAATTGGTGGATCGTTTTGAGGCAATGCTGAAAAAAGATTCATCAGGGTTTTTCGAGGAAGAAGAATTCGAGGATATTGCAGATCATTATATGCGTGCCGGCCGTTTCCGCCGTGCACTTGAAGCCGTGTCCGTGGCTCGTACTCAACACCCGTTTTCCCCTGTTTTCCTGGTTATTCAGGCGCAGATTCATGTCAGTCTTAACGAAAACCGAATCGCCCTTGATCTGCTTCAGCAGGCTGAGCGCATCGAACCTTTCTTTGGCGATATTCACATGACCCGCGGTACTATTTATAGTCAGATGGGGCTGTCCGAAAAAGCCATCGCCTGTTTTGAACTCGCAGGCAAGTACGAAATTCCGCACTACGAAGTTAATTTCTACATCGCCTGCGAAATGATCAACCAGGGCCGCCATCTTGAAGCCTCAGCGCTTCTGCGGGATGCCATCTACGAGCGCCCTGATTTCGAAAGCGCAATGAATGAACTCAGTTTGTGCTATGAAATCATCGACGACCGCGATGAATCACTCAAAGTGTTTCAATACTGTGTTGATGAACGTCCGTACAATGCTACCGCCTGGTTCTGTCTCGGTTTGAGTCACAGCCGCGCCGAGAAGTTTACAGAAGCGCTCGAAGCATTTGAATACGCCCTGCTCATTCGCAGCGACTTCCCCCCCGCTCTGTTCAACAAAGCCAACATGCTGGCCGAACTCGGCAGGCACGAAGAAGCCATTGAAACATACAAGCTGGTTCTCGATACCGATGAGCCACAGGCCAATGTGTACCTGCACATCGGCGAGCTGTACGAGCACATGAACCAGATGGAAATGGCGCTCGTGAATTACAGCAAAGCCATCCGTCTCGACGGCGGGCTTAGCGAAGCCTGGCTCGGAATGGGCATTGTGCTTGACCAGCAAAACCGGCTCAGCGAAGGCATTCACTACATCAAAAAAGCGCTCGAACTTGAGCCCGAAAACACAGTCTTCCTGCATACTTACGGCGATTTTCAGCGAAAACTCGGCTTTTATGAAGAAGCCGAAACAGCTTACCGCAAAGTATTGGAAATGGAGCCTGATGATCCGGGCATCTGGGCCGATTACTCCCAGATACAGCACGAGCAGCAAGACTTCACCGGCGCACTCGAAACACTTGCCGAAGGCATTAAATACCATCCCGATGATGCAGAACTCTATTACCGCTTTTCAGCCTGTCTGCTCGAAAACGGTTTCAGACAGGAAGCATTCGGGAATCTTCAGCGCGGATTAGAACTTGATTTCAGTAAGCATGATATTCTTTTTGACTTCATGCCGCAACTCAAAAACAATCCCGGAATACTTGATTTTATTGAAGCTCATCGCCCCTGACAATCAACCGTATGAGCTTTGTCAGCAAAAAGCCGTGCCGCCTGAGAACTGCCGACACGGCTTTTTGACTATTTTTGATCCCGACACACCAAACCTGACTTATTTTAACCGATGAATTTTAATTTACCGCATCTCCCTGAACGCCCGCAACGCCCCCGCCAATCCGGAACCACAATGGTTATGGACAAAGGACTCGGGCTCAAGCAGGCCGAAATGCTTATTGATGCCAGTGTTGATTACATAGATATGATCAAACTTGGTTTCGGCACTTCGCTGGTTACTAAAAATGTAAAGGAGAAAATAAAGCTGTACCAGAATGCCGGCATAAAAGTATATCTCGGCGGCACTTTATTTGAAGCTTTTATTATACGCGGCATGTTTGATGATTACCGAAAGCTTTGCGCCAAATTTGGAGTAGATATGGCCGAAGTGTCTGACGGTTCTATTGATATGCCGCACGATGAAAAATGCGAGTACATTCAGAAACTGGCCCGTGATTACACTGTAGTTTCAGAAGTTGGCTCTAAAGAAGAAGGCATCATCATTCATCCCAATATGTGGACAAAAATGATGCAGAAAGAGCTGCAGGCCGGATCGTGGAAAGTAATTGCCGAAGCCCGCGAAAGCGGAAACGTGGGTATTTACCACCGCAACGGCTCGGCACATACCATGCTGGTGAATAAAATCATTGCCAAAGTAAAACCCGAAAATATCATTTGGGAAGCTCCTCAGAAATCGCAGCAGGTTTGGTTTATCAAGCTTTTCGGAGCCAACGTAAATCTGGGCAATATTGCTCCCGAAGAAGTTATTCCGCTCGAAACACTTCGTGTAGGACTCCGCGGCGATACATTTTTCCAGTATCTCCCCAAAGAAATGCAGAAAACCTCCTGAGTTATACATACAGCTATTTTTAACATGAAAGAGATTACCGTTCAGGACCTCAAACGCATGCGCGACAACAACGAAGCGCATCAGCTTATCGATGTGCGCGAACAGCACGAGGCCGATGTAGCCACAATTGGTGGCGAACTTATTCCCATGGGAACCATCCTTGCCCATGTCGATCAAATTGCCAAAGACAAACCTGTAATTGTACACTGCCGCAGCGGTGCGCGTTCAGCTTCTGTTATTCAGGCACTTGAAACACAGCACGGGTTTACCAACTTGCACAACCTCAAAGGCGGCATTCTGGCCTGGGGACGCGAAATCGATCCTTCGGTTCCGCAATATTGATATTAAGCGCTTTCCAGAGAAAGCCCTTGTCGCGTCTCCCCTGCAGCTCATGCGGGTGCTTGATGTGATAAGGGCTTTTGGTTTTAGCTCGCTATTACATTAGTTTTTATTTGTCGTTAGGTCTTTTCATTTCGAGGTCCGGCAGAAAATGCGGGGGAGAAATGAGAAGCGCTTTCTGTTTTATTGGCTGATAGCCATTACATTTGCAGCCGGTTAACTCAAGAGCACATTAAGCAACACTTCTTATGAAAGAATTACTCAACATCGTTCTTCATATCAACGATTATCTTGATCAATGGGTAAATGATTACGGAACAGCTATTTATGCGATTTTGTTTCTGATCATTTTTGTTGAGACAGGTTTGGTGATTATGCCTTTTTTACCGGGTGATTCGTTGTTGTTTGCGGCTGGAGCCATTTGT
>CALRTD020000208.1:0-7576 GCA_943371015.1 Synechococcus sp. UW140
GAAGCGATTGAATTTATAAATGCTCACATCAAGTAATCGGATTATTGTAAAGTAAATCGCCCGCTACAGAGTTTGTAACGGGCGATTTTTAGTTGAAGGTACTTTACAACCCCAACACCACTTCATCCGGATCTTTACCTCCGAAAATAAGTTTGTGCGGATTTTCGATCATCTGTTTAACAGCAACTAAGAAGCTTACTGATTCTTTGCCGTCGATAATACGGTGATCGTAGCTCAGTGCTATGTACATCATCGGGCGGATAACCACCTGACCATTTACGGCAACCGGACGATCAACCACATTGTGCATGCCGAGAATAGCGCTTTGCGGCGGGTTGATGATGGGTGTGCTCATGAGCGAACCAAAAACACCGCCATTGGTAATGGTGAATGTGCCGCCGGTCATATCATCAACAGTTATTTTTCCGTCGCGCGATTTTACAGCGAGGCGTTTGATGTCTGCTTCAATTTCTGCCAGGCTCATCGACTCTGCATTACGCACAACCGGAACAACAAGTCCTTTGGGTGCGCTTACAGCAATGCCAATATCGCAGTAATCGTGATATACAATTTCATCGCCGTCGATCTGTGCGTTTACAGCGGGGAATTTATTGAGTGCTTCACAAACTGCTTTCGTAAAGAACGACATGAAACCGAGATTTACGCCGTGCTTTTCTTTAAACACATCTTTGTATTTGTTGCGCAAAGCCATCACCGCGCTCATGTCCACTTCGTTGAATGTGGTGAGCATTGCGGTTTCCTGCTTAACGGCTACAAGGCGCTGTGCAAGCTTTTTGCGCAGGCTCGACATTTTATCGCGGCGCTGGTTGCGGGTTCCGCCCCAGCCTTGTGCTGCTGTTGCATCAAAACCATTGGCAATGGCATTCATCACATCGCCCTTGGTGATGCGGCCGTCTTTGCCGGTTCCGTTAAGTTTGCCGGCAGCAATGCCGTTTTCATCCATCAACTTTTTAGCAGCCGGCGAAGGATGTCCGCTGGCATACGTTTCGGCAGCTTTCGGTGCTTCTGTTTTGGCAGCGGCAACGGGCTCAGCTTTCTTCGCTTCTTCTTTTTGGGCTGCCGGAGCTTCTGCTTTCGGTTTTGCAGTTGGCTGCACAGAGGTATCAATGGTGCAAACCACATCGCCAACTTTAACTGTGGTGCCTTCGGCAACTACAATTTTAATGGCGCCGGCTTCTTCGGCATTGATGGTGAGTGTAGCTTTGTCTGAATCTACTTCGCAAAGCTCTTCGTCTTTCTCCACCACATCGCCGTCTTGCTTAAGCCATCGGGCAATGGTTACTTCGGTGATTGATTCACCGGGGCTGGGCACTTTAAGATCAATGATCGCCATAACGTGTGCGGTCGGGTTGTTGATGTGATGAAGCGTTGTGCCGCATCAAACATTTTATTTATTTATACTTTTTCGGGAGCAGTTGCAGCCACACCCATTACTGTTTCAATAATTTCCTGCTGCTCACGGCTGTGCATTTTTGCAAAACCGGTTGCCGGACTCGCAGCTTCTTCGCGACCAGCATAGGTAAGCTGAATACCATTGTTGCGGCCATTCAGATCGCGGAAACGGCGGTCAGCAAATGTCCATGCCCCCATATTCTCAGGTTCTTCCTGTGCCCAGAAATACTCAGTGGCCTTGCTGTATTTCTTCACAAGTTCGCTGAGCTGTGTTTGCGGGAACGGATACAGCTGCTCAATACGAATGATAGCGGTATCAGTACGGCCATTTTTCTGGCGCTGCTCATCAAGATCATAATAGATTTTACCGGAGCAGAACACAATACGTTTTACAGCAGCGGCTTTTACAGAAGCATCATCAATTACTTCTTTGAAACCGCCTGAAGTGAAATCGGAAAGCGATGAAACGCAGGCCGGATAACGCAGCAGTTTTTTCGGTGTAAAGCAGATCAGCGGTTTGCGGAAATCGCGTTTCAGCTGACGACGCAAGACGTGGAACTGCTGTGCCGGTGTTGTGGCATTTACAATTTGTAAATTATTCTCGGCACAGAGCTGCAGGAAGCGCTCAATGCGGGCGCTGGAGTGCTCCGGGCCTTGACCTTCGTAGCCGTGCGGGAACAGCAGCACAAGACCGTTCATGCGACGCCATTTGTACTCGGCGCTGCTCAGAAACTGATCGAAAATAATTTGTGCGCCGTTGTTGAAATCGCCAAACTGTGCTTCCCAAATTGTAAGCGCATTGGGTGCAGCCATTGCATAACCGTATTCAAAACCCACAACTCCGTATTCTGAAAGATGTGAGTTGTAAATATCAAGGCGTTGCTCTGCACCTATATTGTTGAGCGGAAGATATTCCTCTTCCGAATCTTCTACTTTAACAACAGCATGACGATGCGAGAACGTTCCGCGCTCAACATCCTGTCCGCTGAAACGCACGGCATGACCTTCGCTGATCAGCGTGGCATAAGCCATAAGCTCACCCATTGCCCAATCGTAAGCATCTTTCTCGATCATGTTGTGACGATCTTTGAAGATGTTTTCGATTTTGTTGAAGAACTTTTTATCGCCGGGAAGCTGTGTTGTTTTCTTCGCCAGATCAAGGAAGAGTTTTTTCTCTACCGCTGTAACGGGCGATTTTTCAAAATCTTCGGCATTGGCCCGGCGCAGTCCTTTCCAAACACCATCAAGGAATGAGGTGATTTTGGCGTTGCTGGCTTGTTTGGCCATATTCAGCTTGTCCTGAAGTTCGTCTTTGAATGCTTTCTCCATGGCTTTTGCCATTTCAGCATCAACAGAACCTTGCTCAGTAAGCTGTTTCACATAAATCTCGCGCGGATTCGGATGTTTGGCAATGGCTTTATACAGCAGCGGCTGTGTAAAGCGCGGCTCATCGCCTTCGTTGTGTCCGTATTTGCGGTAGCCGAGAAGATCAATAAACACATCGCGGCCAAATGTCTGGCGGAATTCGATGGCCAGTTTTGATACAAAAGCAACCGCTTCCACATCATCACCATTTACGTGGAATACGGGCGAAAGCACCACTTTGGCAATATCGGTGCAATAGGTGCTCGAACGTGCATCCAGGTAATTGGTAGTAAAACCAACCTGATTGTTAGTGACAATATGCACGGTGCCTCCGGTTTTGTAACCGTCGAGCAAACTCATTTGAATGACTTCGTAAACAATGCCTTGTCCGGCAATGGCAGCATCTCCGTGAATGAGAATCGGGCATACGCCCTGCATATTGCCTTTGTGGCGGTTGTCGATTTTGGCGCGTGAAATGCCTTCAACCACCGGGTCAACAGCTTCGAGGTGCGAAGGGTTTGGCGTGAGGCTGATGTGTACGGGCTTTCCGCTGTTTGAAATCTGATCGCTGCTGTAGCCCATGTGATATTTCACATCGCCGTCGTAGGCAGCATCTTCGGTAAGTGCGCCTTCGAACTCGGTGAAAATATCTTCGTACGTTTTGTTGAGGATATTGGCCAGCACATTCAGTCGTCCGCGATGCGCCATACCTATAACGTACTCCGAAATACCAAGATCGGCACCGCGCTCCATCAATGTATCGAGGGCCGGAATCAGCGTTTCGCTGCCTTCGAGTGAGAAACGTTTCTGGCCTACAAATTTTGTGTGCAGGAAGTTTTCGAATACAACGGCCTGACTGAGTTTATTCAGGATTTCTTTTTTCTCTTCGATCGAGAAATTGGGCGTATTGCGAGAACCTTCCATTTTCTCCTGCAACCATTTAATGATTTCAGGATTACGGATATACATATACTCCGCACCAATTGAGCGGCAGTAGGTTTGTTTCAGGTGTGCAATGATATCGCTGAGTTTGGCAGCTCCGATACCAATCTGAGTGCCGGCCTGAAATACCGTGTTCAGATCAGCCTGCTCGAGACCAAAATTTTCGATATCGAGTGTGGGCAAGTACTTGCGGCGTTCGCGCACCGGATTGGTTTGCGTAAACAGGTGTCCGCGTGTACGGTAGCCGTTAATCAGATTGATAACATTGAACTCCTTGCGCACCTGCGAGGGAATTTCGCCGGAGTCTTCAAAGTTTTTTCGGGCAAACTCAAAGCCTTCAAAAAATTGCTGCCAACTGGCGTCAACCGACGATTTGTCGGAGAGATATTGCTGGTAAAGGGCTTCAACCGCGCCAATTTCGGCGTTGCCCAGATAAGTGTGTTCGCTCATGCCTGAGTACGTTCAAAAACGATGAGACAAAGTTAACGGTTTCGGGCAATCAGGAAGCGGAAATAAGCAGGGTTAAACGGATTTAAGGTCTGAGCGGCTCAGCGGAAATTTTTACGAAACCAAACCTTTTGCAACGCCCTGATCACCAGCAGTTCCGCTACAGTTCTGTGTGGTACGGTCTCGGCCCCGAATGCAGCCGAGGCATATTGCTCAGGCACATCGGCACGGTAAAGCAGTTGCGGAAGCTGTGCTGCTGTTTGCGGCCGGAGCAATTCGGCTTCAACGGCATCGCGAAATGCAAAAACATCGGAAAACTGCGCTGCGGCAAACTGCTGTTCGATGCCGGCCGTGTCGAAATCGCGGGCTAGTTGCGTCACTGCTTCGGTCAGCAGGGCGGCAAGTTGCGGCTCTTCAGTTATTGGCTTACCCAAATGCAGCGGAAAGTTTGCGTCCATACTACTTGCCCCGTGCTGCTGTGAGTGCTTTAAAAATCGCAAACAGGTGATGCGCTTCGTGCAGCAGAAAAAACTCAACCCACTCGGCCAGTGTGAGCCGACCATAAACTGGATGAATGCCCGTACGACTAAGTGTTGCAGCTCCCAAAGCTTTGAAGCGATCCACCAGCAAATTCCGCTGAGCTTTCAGCAGATCGAAATTGGCTTTTACGGCACGGCGTTTCCAGTGTGCAAATTCCGGATCTTCTTCAGCAACATAACGCGGAAAAGCCGGAGCACTTCTGCTAACAATTTCATCAACCCGCTCCGCAAAAACCTGCTGATAACGCCCCAAATGTGCCAGTTGCTCATGTACCGACCATTTCCCGTGCATAATTGGCTGCCTGAGTTCGCGGTCGGTGGCGTGCTGCAGCAAACCGTCGAGCATTAAATGCTGTGCAGCTAAACGGTTGTGCAAATGCAGCGGCAGCGACATGGCTATGTTGTTTTTACCGGATTACGTTTAAGCATGAGCCGTTCAACCGGACGATTATTCAGGATGTGCTCTTCCACAATTTCGGGCACATCGGCAGGTTGCACGTTTACATAAAAAATGCCATCCGGATAAACAGCCACTGTAGGCCCGAAATCACAGATATCCAGACATCCTGCACGCTGCGCGCGCACACGGAGCTCAGCCGGACGGTTTTTCAGATGAAGTTTGAAAGCATCTACAAGCTCCATTCCATGCGCCTGTCCGCAACTGCGGCGTGCTGCACCGGGTGCGCGTTCGTTGGTGCACACAAAAATATGTTTGTGGTAAACAGGTTCGTTCTGATTCATAATTGCAAATTGATATGTAAATGTAAGCATAAGCAATACCACAAAGCTGTTAAGAAATGTGATTCACGGCACAACTTTTGAGCGTGGCGGCTGTTCATTAAACAGACTATGAAAAATGTTTTAATAACAGGAGGTTCCGGTTTAGTAGGAACTCACCTTACACGGCTTTTACTCAGCAAAGGCTATTCGGTTTCACATCTCGGCCGCAGCAAATCGGCTGGCGAAAATAGTGTAAAGCAATACCGCTGGGATCCGAAACAGCAAACTGTTGATGATGCTGCAGTAATGAATGCTGATATTATTGTGCATCTCGCAGGTGCCGGTGTTGCTGATGAAAAGTGGACAGCCGAACGCAAAAAACTCATCATCGACAGTCGCGTGCAGTCAGGACAATTGCTTGCCGATACGCTGAAGCGCTTGAATAAAAAACCGGAAGTTGTGGTAGCTGCATCGGCCATTGGCTGGTATGGCATGATTACGACCGACCACATCAGCGAAGAACAAGAACCGGCACACAACGATTTCTTTGGCGAATGCTGTAAGCTTTGGGAACAAAGTATTGATCCGGTTGCCGCACAAGGCACCCGACTTGTAAAGCTGCGCATCGGCATTGTGCTTGCACGCGAAAGTGGTTTTCTGCCTAAAGTTGCCGCACCTGTTCGCTGGTTTGCAGGTTCACCGCTCGGAACCGGCAAGCAGTGGATCCCGTGGATTCATATCGACGACCTCTGCGCCATGTTTCTGCAGGCGATTGAACAGCAGAGCATGCAGGGCGTCTACAATGCTGCCGGGCCGCAACACAATACCAACAAAGAAGTAACAAAAGCAATTGGTAAAGCAATTGGTCGCCCGGTTTTTCTTCCGCCGGTTCCGGCCTTTGCGCTTAAACTTATGCTTGGTGAAATGGCGCAAATGATTGTTAACGGCAACCGTATTTCAAACAAAAAGATACTTGAAACCGGGTTTAAGTATCAGTTCAAAACATTGGATGCTGCTCTTGGCAATTTGTTGACTCAGTAACAATATCCGCAGGCTCTTCGATTCAATGTTACCTGCGCATAGCTCATGCTTACGCGCTTCACAGTATGCGTACACTGACGAAGACCGCGACAATTACTCCTGCAATGATACGCGTATGCTTCACGGCTTAAGCATACATAAACACTGTCGGCAACACCATCTGCACGGGTGTTTACTTTACTGTAAGTTGAATGATCTGTTTTAGAGAGCAGCGGACTGCTGAATGCCCCTATAAGCAAACAACTCAGCAGAAAAAGTACAGCTATTAACTTCTTGGAATGCATCTTGATTTTTTCGGGCATTGGTGTAAACTGCACCACAAAATTCTCGTTTAGCCTGCAAATAAAAATCAGCACAACAACAATTATCTTTTTCACACTTGTAATTACCGACAAAGCCAGTAATCAACACCACTATGCTGTGAACATGCTCCCGAGCCTATTGCAGTGGAAGTTGTTCCGTCATTACAAACTGCTCCTGAACGACATGACTCATTAGTCTGACAGTCACATCGAGATGGTTCAGTATCCTCTTTGCTCCATTGTGCTAACGCAAGAGACATGAATAAAAATAAGAGAATGAGATATGGTCGATTACTTGCCATTTTATTTGTTGTAGAATGATTCATAGATCAGTTAAACTTTTACTCTGCAAATCTGAGACATAATACTTCAAAAAAAATCAGCACATCTTACGATATGCTGATTCATTTCATACTCAGAAATAAGGAGATAGTTATCTGATCAGTGTTACGTGACCAATTTTGCTTGCAGGTTCACCGGTTGCAGCATTGGTGTATTCTACTTTCCAAACGTAAACATCTTGCTGGCATTTATCGCCTTTGTAGCGACCATTCCAACCCTGATCGGTATCTGAACTTTCAAAAATAAGTTCTCCCCAACGATCAAAAATCATGAAGCGATAATCTTCTGCTCCCATAATTGCGGGGATGAATATATCATTCAATCCATCGCCGTTAGGCGTAAAACTATTGGGGATGTAAAAGCGGTGTTCCGGGCGTACTTCAACACGCAACTGTGCTGTATCAGGACAGCCAAACTCATTCCATACAATTTGAGTAATGGAATATTGTCCGTAGTTCCAGTAGG
>CALRTD020000209.1:0-7559 GCA_943371015.1 Synechococcus sp. UW140
CTGTGCACGGCATTGTAGCTAATCACGCTGTAGATTTGACGACCGGAAAAGATACCGTGTATTGCGTTGAAGATCCGGCCATGAACACCGTTGGCGGAACAACCACCGACGGAAAACGCTCGCCGCACCGCCTGCTCAGTACAACAGCCGGCGATCAGTTGCGGATGAACACCGTAGGCCGCAGCAAAGTGGTGGGCATTGCTCTCAAAGACCGGGCTGCTATTCTGCCCGCCGGTCACGCTGTTGATACAGCCCGCGGAATGTCGGCCTACTGGTATGAGTCTGCTACCGGCAAGTTCATTACAAGTTCATATTACATGAAAACCTTGCCGGCGTGGGCTGCTAGTTTCAATGCTAAGCAACTTCCGGCTTTTTACCTCAGCAAGCCCTGGACACTGCTGCGCCCGGCGGCAGATTACACCGAAAGCATTGCCGACGACAACAACTACGAACGCATTTTTCCGCCGCACGAAACACGCCCGGTGTTTCCGCATCCGGTGGATAAACTTACCGATGCCGACCGCTACAAAGCATTGCCCCGCACACCTTACGGATGCAACCTCACCAAAGACTTTGCAATAGCCGCCATGCAGGGCGAACAGCTCGGGAAACGAGGCGTTACCGATATGCTAGCCATCAGCTTTTCATCGCCTGATATTATTGGTCATGCTTACGGCCCGATGAGCGTTGAGGTTGAAGATACTTACTTGCGCCTCGACCGTGATATTGCCGAACTGTTGCGCTTTATTGATAACTGGGTGGGCAAAGACAATGCACTTGTTTTTCTCTCTGCCGATCACGGTGCCGTGGAAGTGCCGCAATACCTGAGCGATAATCATATTCCGGCAGGATATTTCAGCGAAAAAAATGCTGCTGATACCATCAGAAAAGCATTGCAGAAAAAATACGGCGATGGTGACTTGTTGCTTACCGTCAGCAATTATCAGGTATTCCTGCGTCGCGACAGAATAGCTGCAAAAAATCTGAATGCTGCAGAAGTTGAACGTTTCGTTTCTGAAACACTGCTGCGCATGAACGGAATTGTAGGTGCCGTAACGGCAACCGATTTACGGAGCAACGAATACACGCAGGGGGCACGTATGCTCATTCAAAATGGCTGGCATCCGCAACTTTCCGGCGATGTGTGTTACCTGCCTGCGCCGGGTTGGTTAGCCGGCTGGGAGTCAAAACAAGGAACATCACACGGCTCGCCGTGGAGTTATGATACGCATGTGCCGCTGCTTTGGTGGGGCTGGAAAATTAAAGCCGGACAAAGTGATACGCACGTAAACATCACCGATATTGCAGTTACGGTTTGTCAGCTCATCGGCATACAAGCACCAAACGGCATGACCGGAAAACCGATTGAGGGTTTAACGCGGTAATCTGTTTTTGATGCGAAAAATTCTGCTGCTGGTATTCTTCTTTTCGGTAAATCTTTTATTTGCCGGACATGAATTAGTTGTTCGCATAGCGCATGGTTCTAAGCCGCATCCGCAGCATCGCGATACCGAAAAGCATTGGCTGGGCGGTATGTACGGCGGGCATGTCGTAATTGAACTTGATTCGTTTGCTTACGGTTTTAATTTTCGTTCGCGTCACGTACATATCTTTCCCCGGAAAAATGAATCGCGGAGAAAAGGTGTTTTTGAAAAAGATGATGCAGTGGCATTAATGAATGGTTGGCAGGAACTGAAAGTTACTTCCGTGTTTGTACCGCTCAGTGATTCTGATTACACCGCTTTGAAGCAAACAATGGAAAAGCTTCACGCGCAGCCAAATTTTGATTATGCTTTTTTCGGGATGCGGTGTGCATCAACAGCATATATGTTGCTGAGTAAAGTGGGGGTATTTGAACCTTCAGGAAAATTAAAAAGTATGCGAAAGGCATTTCATCCGAAAGCTTTACGCAAACGATTGCTCAGGTCAGCACGGAAAAACAATTATCGCGTAGTTGTTCAGCAGGGAAGTCAGCACAGAATCTGGGAAGGTGAAAAGAGCAAACAATAACTGCTGATAACATTATCTTTGCGCCCGATGAAAACACAAAAGGGAGAACGTCACCGCCTAACAACTTTACAACGCCAGATTATGCAATGGCTTTTTCTGGCCGGGGGCGGAGCACTTCCGCTCGATCAGCTTTTTAATGCGTTGACGGAGCACACCAATACACCGCACACAAGTCCCGAAGTTACTGCCGAACGGCTCTGCGAAGCTGTAGAGCAATTGCTGCTTATGGATTACGCAGAAGTGCGCGACGACAGTCGCCCGAAACTGCGCACCAAACTTTCGCTTTACGATTTTGCCCCCGTGCTGCAATACATGGAAGAAAAGAAAGAAGGCTGGAAATGGAGGCGCGGTGTTTGCCCGATGGTTGCCCTTTCGGATGCCGGTTACAACTATGCGGCGCAAGCAGGAAAATGATTTACTGAGAACTTCTTGTCTGCTTCGTTTCGGAACCGTATTTTAGTAACCCTTTCGCCTAAACCGGAAGGTCTAACTAAAAATATATGAGTACCGATAAGCCTAATCAGCCCTCCCGTTTCTATAAATTTCGTGATCTCCGTTCGTTTTCTTCGGATGAATGGATGGTAAATTCGAGCAAAAAATACAGGAGGGTATTTGACCGTTCTGAAACATCATATATCCGTGTTGAATTTTCGTTCTTCAATAAATTGTTTGATGAAGAAGCCTGGTCATGTACAGTCTGGATCAAGTGTTTTGAAATTATGCCCGATGCAACGCGTCGCGAGATTTGTAATCTCGATACCAAACGCGATGTAAAGCCGGATGAAAACATCGTGTATGTGCGCGATGGCTGGGGAAACGGTACTGAAGGCACTTACTGGAAAAAAGGCGAATACCTTTGGGAAGCATGGATCGATGATCAGAAATTGGGCGAAACCACTGTGCATGTGAATGATGTTGGCAGAGTAACATCATCAAATAATCCATATTTCGATACCGTTGAGATGAAACTTTTCCCCGGCGATTTTAATGGCTGGGAAAAACAGGAACGCAAATACCTGAAAACATTTCGTCGCGATACAACTCAATACATCTGGGGCGAATACCGGATCAAAAACAAAACAAATTTACCCTGGCAATACGAACTCATCTTTAATTTTTATGATGATGCCGGACAGCACAAAGGGCAATTGGCGCGTTACGGTTTAGTACCAGAAAATAAACTCGGTACCGATTATATTTTTGATATCGGTTGGGGAAATGATGTGGCCGGATCATGGAAAGATGAAAAGTATCAGGTTGAAGTGATCTTCATGGATACACTTGTAGCCACTTCCATTTTTCATGTCGGTACTACTGAGGAAGAAGGCATTCCCGAACTTATTCTCAGTTCCGATAAATTGGTGAAAGCAGGAGGCGACAGCGCACAAACAGCATTAACTGCAGCTACCACAGCTCCGGGCGAAAAACCGCTGAACGAGTTACTCACCGAGCTCGACGGACTGATCGGACTCTCTAACGTGAAGAAGAATATTCACGATCATATCAGCTACCTGAACTTTCTTAAAATCAGAAAAGAAAAAGGGTTTGAAGAAAGTACAGCCATATCGCTGCACAGTGTATTTACGGGAAATCCCGGAACAGGTAAAACTACAGTTGTAAATATGCTTGGTGCTATTTACAAGCAAATGGGTTTACTTTCCAAAGGTCATGTGCGTGAAGTTGATCGCGCTGATCTTGTTGGCGAATACATCGGACAAACAGCACCGCGCACGCGTAAAATGATTGACGAAGCCCGCGGCGGAATATTATTTATTGATGAAGCTTATTCGCTTGCCCGCGCCGGCGACGATTCAAAAGATTTTGGCAAAGAAGTTATTGAACTCCTGCTCAAAGAAATGTCTGACGGCCCCGGCGATATTGCTATCATGGTAGCCGGCTATCCGAAAGAAATGGATGTGTTCATTGAATCAAATCCGGGCCTCAAATCACGTTTCAAACATTACTATCATTTCGATGATTATTTGCCGGAAGAACTCAATGCAATTGCAATTTCTGCATTAGATAAGCGAGGGGTAAAATTGACTGATGAAGGCCTGAAATATCTCGAAGAACAATTTATTGAGCTTTACCGCAACCGCAACGAAACGTTTGGCAATGCGCGAACCGCAATAGGAATAATCGATGGTGCCAAAATGAATATGGCGCTTCGTTTAATGAAGCATGCTGATGTTTCTTCGCTCGATGATCAAACGCTTTCTACCATTGAACTGAGTGATCTTCAGCCCATGTTTGGCGGTAAAGCCAGCCGAAATCCCAATCTTGGAATTAACGAAAAACTGCTCCGCGAAAGCCTTGATGAATTGAACATACTTACCGGTATGAACAACATCAAAGCCGAGGTAAATGAATTGGTAAAACTCACCCGGTTTTATCGTGAGTCCGGCAAAGATGTACTGAACCGTTTCTCGCTGCATGGTGTGTTTACCGGCAATCCCGGAACAGGTAAAACAACGGTTGCGCGCATCCTTGCTAAAATCTACAAAGCACTGGGACTGCTCGAAAAAGGTCATCTTGTTGAAGTAGATCGGCAGGGACTCGTGGCTGGCTTTGTAGGACAAACCGCCAACAAAACCCGTGAACGCATTGATGAAGCCATTGGCGGTTTGTTGTTCATTGACGAGGCTTATGCGCTTGGCGAAGGTGGCGGAAACGATTTTGGGAAAGAAGCCATTGAAGTTGTGCTCAAACAAATGGAAGACCGCCGCGGACAGTTTGCTGTAATTGTAGCCGGTTATCCTGATAATATGTACCGCTTCCTGGAAACCAATCCCGGACTCAAATCGCGTTTCGACCGGCAATATGTTTTTCACGATTACTCGCCGGAGGAACTTTGGAGCATTGCTTCAATGATGCTCACGCGCGAAAAATTAGAACCTACAGCAGAAGCCGCCGATCATCTGAATGCGTATCTGAAAGAGCTGCACAGTGGCCGCGATAAGTATTTCGGTAATGCGCGAACAGTTCGTCAGGTAATTGAAGAATCGGTGAAAAACCAACACCTGCGTATGGCTTCGCTTACCGCTGCAGAACGGACTTCAGATGTGCTTCGCACGCTTACGATGGAAGATGTGGCCGAATTTAAATTAGGTGAAGCTGTTGCCAAACAACGTTCTTCACTCGGCTTCCGCTACGGCAGTTAAGTTGGGAATTTTGATCATGTCAGAGAAAGGCATCAGAGTTGCTGCTATGCCTTCCTGACTACAAAATTTCCCATGACCAGATAATCCATATCTGCTTCGGCAAAGCTGCGTACCGCATCTTCGGGATTGGCAACAATAGGCTCGCCTTTGATGTTGAAGGATGTGTTCACCAATACCGAATAGCCGGTTTCTTTTTGAAATGCTTCAAGCAGTTTTCGCATTTCAGGATTTTCCGTTTTGTTTACTGTCTGAATGCGCACACTATCGTCAACATGCGTGATGGCCGGAAGTTTTCCGAGATATTCTGGACGCACGTTATAAACAAAAAGCATATACGGATTCGGAAAATCGCTGTCGAAATACGTACCGCAACTTTCTTCGAGTACAATAGCTGCAAACGGTCTGAAGCCTTCGCGAAATTTCACCCGTGCATTGAGAACGGTTTTCATATCAGCAATCAGCGGGTTGGCCAGAATGCTTCGGTTTCCCAACGCCCGAGGCCCGAATTCCATACGTCCCTGAAACCACGCAAGGATATTACCCTCTGCTAGTTTTTTAGCGGCAAATGCGTATGGATCTTCCATTTTTTCGTAAGGAAGTCCGCTGGCTTTGATGGCTTCTTCGTAACGTGCATCCGAATACGAAGGGCCAAGGAAAGCCGTTTCCATGATCCATTTCCGCGGCCGTTTCAGAATGCCGTGGTTGAGGTAGAGTGCAGCACCGAGAGCAGTACCTGAATCGCCGGCAGCCGGTTGTATGAAAATGTTTTTGAACAAACCTTCTTTGGCAATGAGTCCGTTGGTTACACTGTTCAGCGCTACACCGCCGGCCATGCACAAAGTATCAGAACCGGTTTGCTGTTTGAGCTTGCGGGCCATGTGCAGAATTACATCTTCTACAATGTGCTGTGCGGCTGCTGCCACATCAAGTTCATGATCGCTCCAATCGCGGCCTTCGGTTTTTGAAGGACCAAATGCATCGGTGAATTTTTTGGTAACACCGGTTTTGCGTGTGTAGTGATAACTCAGCCACGACATATCAAACTTAAAACCACCGTCGTCGGTGAGCTGAACAATCTTCCGCATTTTATCATACACCGGACTGCTGTGTCGGCCATAAGATGCAAGCCCCATCAGCTTTCCGGGGCCTTCAATAAGTTTAAAACCGAGATGTCGAGATACTGCCTGGTAAAATGCGCCAAGTGAGTACGGTGTATCAACACTTCCAATTTTTTTGATCGTATTTCCTTTGGCATGCGCCCGCAAAACTGTACTCCATTCGCCCGCACCGTCGAGTGTGAGTATGGCTGCATCTTCATAAGGAGTGGGGTAGTAGGCACTTGCAGCATGGCATAAATGATGCTCAAGTGTATGAAACTGAAATTTGGCCGGGCGGCTTTCGGGAAATAATTCTTTCAGCTTTTGCGGAAGCCGGCGCATATCGCGCAGGTAGTTAAGCATGCCTAAATTTTCTTCAACCGAAAACGAACGCTGTTCGCGCATCAGTGCCGGAACTTTATTCCAGAATTTTAAGAGATACACCGGAATTTTCGCATACGATATCGACGGTTTCCAGAAAAAAGCAACGTGGTCAATGTCGGCAAGCTCCAAGCCAGCATGGTCTAAACAGGCGCGTATGGCATGTTCAGGAACACCGCCAAAATGTTTTTTCCGATTCAGCCGTTCTTCTTCAACGGCAAAAACTACTTTGTCGTCAACAATCAATGCTGCTGCCGAATCGTGTCCGTAACAATTGAAACCAAGTATATTCATGGGGTATCTATAAATTCAGTCTTATTTATTTTTTGCCTCGTTCAAACCGCGTTTGGCTTCGGCAAGATTGTTAACTGCAAGTATCCAGCCCGGGTTAAATTTCACGGCCTTTTCACCGGCAGCAATAGCTGCATTCCAGTTTCCGGACTTGTTATTGGCTGCGCAGATATTGTTGTAAGCTACACTGCTTTTCGGATCAATTTTTAGCGCCTGTTGCGCAGCATCTATCGAAAGGGTATAGTTACCTGCGTTGAACCAGTCGAGGCTGAGTTGAATCCACCCGTCGTGACTTGGTTTTTTAGTTACGGCAGCAAATTTTTCGAGGAAGAGTTTTTCCTGTTGCAATGCAAAGTTGAGATTGCCTTTGGCTTGCTTGTTTGTAGAATCAATTTCAACAGCACGCTTTCCTGCAACAATAGCACTGTCAAACATTCCCTGTTTTATATAACTCACGCTGATGTTATTCCACGCCAGCGAATAATCAGGTCTTAGCCGTATTGCCTGCCGGGCAGCATCTATACAGCCGCTGTAGTTGCCCGCATTGTAGCGACTAAGACTTGTGTTCAGCCATTCTTCGGGAGTTGTTGCAATTGCTGTTTTGCTGTTGCCCAGAAGT